>JAUXHZ010000220.1 GCA_030621255.1 Candidatus Latescibacterota bacterium | reverse complement strand
CCAGAACGTATCATCTATAGATGATAAATGGGGAAGAGCGGCCTCAAGAATAGAAGAAGTAATATTGGAACTGAATGAAATAATAATGGAGATAGAGCGTTCTCTCGATGATGCCCCATTTGAATCTAAAGATATTGAAGCCCTGCAGGAAAGAATTGCCTTAATTCAAAGTGCTGAGAGGAAATATGGCAGGAACTATGATGAATTAATCAAATACAGAGATTACCTGGAAGTGGCTTTAAGAAATTTGAAAGAAGGATCTGATGAAATCATAGAAAAGAGGGTAAAGTTAGAAGAGCATAAAAATGAACTTATACCAATCCTGAAGGAATTAAGCACCAAAAGGAGAAATAACGCCGAAAAGCTTGATAGAGAAGTGACAGAGGAATTAAAGCAACTTGGTATAAATGGCGCGTTGTTTAATACTAAAATCGAAAAAATGAGAATAAAATCTTTATATAGTGAGGATTATGGGTTAGATTTGCCACTGAAGGGATGGGATAGCGTTGAGTTTATGTTGAGAACGAATGTTGGTGAAGAGATACAACCTCTATGTGAAATAGTTTCCGGCGGAGAACTCTCCAGGGTGACATTGGTTCTGAGAAGTTTGATGGTCGAGAAAAAGAGTATTCCAACTTTGATATTTGACGAAATTGATGCCGGGCTTGGAGCAGACATCGGTGTTAAGGTATCTGAAAAAATGAAGGAACTTTCTAAATACTATCAGCTTATTTGCATTACGCATCTTCCGCAGATAGCGGCAGGGGCGCAGCAACATATAGTGATTAAAAAAAATGTTAGAAAAGGCAGAACAATTTCATCAGCATTTCAGATAAATGGGAAAGAAAGGGTAGTTGAGATAGCAAGAATGCTCGGTGGAGAAGAGGGTTTAAGTTTTGAGCTGGCATCGGAACTTGTAAAGGGAAAAAGCGCCCGTAGCTCAGCTGGATAGAGCACCGGCCTCCGGAGCCGGGTGTCAGAGGTTCGAATCCTCCCGGGCGCGAAAATATCAATCTTTTTTGTGTTCCGGTGCGAAGGATGATTGTTCTTAAGTGGGTGTACACAGATAAGGGATAGGAACGATGTCATTCTTAAGAATGTTTATAGTTTTTATAATTGTATATTTCTTGATCAAATCCCTGAGGACTTTGTTTAAGACGAATAGTAAAAAACCGCAGCAATGGGGAAAAGGAAAAAGCGGAAATAGTGCCGGATATTATAAAGACATAACCGATCAGAAGATCGAAGATGTGGAATATGAAGATGTTGAAACGGAGAACGGCAAATGATAATGCGAATAAGACAACCTAATAGAAGACGATTCAAATCTAAAGTGTTAGAGAAAAGAAAAAGGGAGAGAGAAAATTATTATTCGGCATTTTCCGTATTAATTATAAAAATAATTCTGCTTGTATTCTTGACTATTTTGCTGTTTGTATCATTCAGAGTATTTTACTACAAATTTCAGGAAAGCCCCTTCATGATCAGATATATGGTTCCGGGTTTGGTGGTTATTTTTATAATATGGATGTTCTACTCTATCTTTAATAATATAAAAGCGATACGAGAATCATATAAGCAGAAACGGTAGATTCCATTCAGCTTAATTTTGTCCTGCCATTTCCATTGTTCATTTACGATTTTAAATACTCTTTTCTATTTAACAATGGCACAGCTTTTGCGACCTGTTCAGGAAGAAGAGTATATTAATCCGAAGGATTTACTGTGCCGCAATGGAAAGATGAAAGAGATATACTCCTGGACACCTTTTCTGAGATCACAAGTCTTATAAGCTTGGGGAAGGACAGGGGTATAATATTCAATAAAATCATCAAGAGTGCTCTGGAAATACTCCCTGCGAAAAAGGTTTTCCTAATATTTCATGAGGAAAACATGATAAAAAAATATAAAGTGGAAAAAAAACATGGGGGGCAGCGTGTTGATGTTGTTGACATTCCTGACACTTCGGGAATATTTAACTGGCTTAGAAGGGAGGTGATTTCGCAGCAGATAAAGGAAGACGGTGTATTTTCACTCGATCTGTCACTGTTAGCAGACGAATGCTGGGGTGAACAAGAGAAATACGGGACTGTAATATCAGTGCCCATAATGTCAAAACGATCCGTGTTTGGTGTTATATTGGCATTAAATGATTCGCGGAAAAATCTTTTCAGTGAACGCGATATATATTTTCTCGAAACATTATCTAATCAAGCTGCTATAGCATTTGAAAACTATTTGTTATACAAAAAGCTAAAATATGAATCAATCACCGATGAGTTGACAGGCGTACATAATTACAGGTTTCTTTTGCAATCTTTGAGATTGGAGATAAAAAGGGCACTACGCTTCGATAGCCATTTTTCATTCTTGATGCTCGATGTGGATAATTTGAAGGAATATAACGATGAGAACGGGCATCTATATGGAAGTAAAGCGCTAAAAATTATTGCCGGCCTAATAAAAGATAGATGCAGGGAAATTGATATTGTAGCAAAGTATGGAGGGGATGAATTCAGTATCATCCTTCCGCAAACTGATTTAAAGGGGGCTGAATGCTTGAGCCAGCGTATTCTTGAATCAGTAGATAATTATAATTTTGAGGGGGAAAAATCGGTAGGTTTAACATGCAGCATTGGGATATCAATGTTTCCGGGTGATTCACGGAGCCTGGATGAATTAATCAGCAATGCGGACAAAGCACTTTATTACGCAAAAGAGCAAGGTAAAAATGTAATAAAAACTTACGCGGAAGTTAATAATAAGCTTGAAACATTTTAACAATTCAGCCAAACTGTTGCTGGGCTGTTTCAGTATGGAGGTATTATGTCAAAGTATCTTGTAACAGGCGGTGCGGGTTTTATCGGTTCAAATATTGTGGAAGAACTGCTTTGCCTTGGGGAAGAGGTTGTGGTACTGGATAATCTCTCGACCGGATTTAGAGAGAATATTGAGCCGTTCATTGAGGATATCAGATTTATTAATGGAGACATAAGAGATAGCGAAACTGTTAAAAAAGCGATGATAAGTGTGGATTATGTTCTTCATCAAGCCGCTCTTGCATCAGTTCCAAGAAGTATAGATGATCCGTTATTCGTTAACGATGTTAATGTCAATGGAACCCTGAATATTTTAGAAGAGGCCAGGAATGCAGGTGTAAAATGTGTGGTTTACGCGGCTTCTTCGTCCGCATATGGCGATTCGGATATTTCTCCCAAGAGAGAAAACCTCAGGCCCTCTCCGCTTTCTCCCTATGCGGTAG
>JAUXHZ010000348.1 GCA_030621255.1 Candidatus Latescibacterota bacterium | reverse complement strand
AGAAAAACCCAGACGTGAATGTAATTCCCCATGGCGCAAAGAACAAATAGTCCGTAGTGAAAGTTTCCCTGCTGGACAAAGGGTGAATAATATGCTTGCCGGCACCAGTGGGTTAAGCTGCAGTGGATGTGAGATTGGCTCTTAATTACGCGGAATCCACATCTGTTTTATCAGCTTAAAAAAATCTTTTAGCTGGCGATAAAAAATGTTGGTAGATTTTTTTGACAATAGAACAATAGAAAGGAAATGTTATGGCCTCAATTACATTAAAGGGATCTCCTGTCGAGACGGCAGGCGAACTGCCCCCGGTCGGCTCGAAAGCACAAGGCTTCACTCTCGTGAAGAGTGATTTGTCTGAGACGAATTTGGCGGCTTACGCTGGAAAAAGGGTTGTCCTAAATATTTTTCCCAGTATTGATACATCGGTTTGCGCTACATCAGTACGGCGGTTCAATGCTGAAGCCGGCAAGCTGGAGGGCACCGTTGTACTATGTATCAGTGGCGATCTTCCTTTTGCGCATGAACGTTTCTGCGGCGCGGAAGGATTGGATAACGTGATTACTCTATCGACATTCCGCGATCAGGCTTTTGGAAATGATTACGGCGTAGTTATGACCACCGGCCCGCTGAGAGGCCTGATGTCGCGAGCAGTGGTTGTAATCGGCGCAGACGGTATTGTGAAGTATACCGAGCAAGTTCCTGATATCACACAGGAACCTGATTACGATGCCGCTTTGGAGGCACTGGAATAGGGAACTGACGGAACAGGGCTATTGTGATTGTATAAAATTAACCCCGGGTAGGGAATTATGTTTTTTGTAGATAAGCCGTACGTCTCGGAATTTTTCAAAATGACTGTCAGGGACAATGCCATCCCTGTTGTGGGCACAGAGACAGCATATAAATTAGGACTTTATAACGGCACAAATATAATCAGTGAAGCAAGAGCTGTTGAAATGGTTAGAGAATCTGAGAATCTCCCTATCTATACTACATCTGAAAACTCGATAGGCTGGATATCGAAACATCTGGCTTTTAGCAATCTTCCCGGGAAAATAGAGTTATTTAAAGACAAATTAAAATTTCGAGAACTGACAAAATCGATCTTTCCGGATTTCTATTTCAAAGAGGTTCGCGTTGAAGATTTGAAAAAGATTCAATTTAACGATCTTCCACTCCCATTTGTCATCAAGCCGGCTGTCGGGTTTTTCAGCATGGGAGTTTATAAAGTTTCAAATTACGAAGAGTGGGATAAAACAATTGATTCGATAATTGCGGAGATAGACCAAATTAAAGGGTTGTACCCTGAAGAGGTGTTGGATGCCGGCACATTTATTATTGAACAATGTATTGAAGGTGAGGAATTTGCTATCGACGCGTATTATAATTCGGCCGGCGAGCCGGTTATTCTAAGTATCCTTAAGCATCTTTTTTCTTCAGATAGCGATGTTAGTGACAGGGTTTACATTTCATCCAAAGAGATTATCATGAGTAATATTGAAGAATTTACAGATTTCGCGGGTAAAATCGGCAATTTAGCTCAAGTGAAAAATTTTCCGGTACATATTGAACTCAGGCGGGACAGCGATGGAACTTTATTGCCTATCGAAATAAATCCGATGCGGTTCGGCGCCTGGTGTACTACCGCGGATATATCCTTTATGGCCTATCGGTTTAACCCTTACCTCTATTATTACTCACAAAAGAAACCGGATTGGACTGAGATTCTCAAAGGAAAAGAAGGAAAACTCTTCAG
>JAUXHZ010000252.1 GCA_030621255.1 Candidatus Latescibacterota bacterium | reverse complement strand
GATTCATAAAAAAGGGCTTGTTCAATAACACTCTTCGTAGCCGCTACAGCCTCTTCCCACCCGCATGAAAGAACAAAGGTTTCATTGCATTCTTTTTCCAATAGTGTTCCTTCGTTTGCCGACAAAGCAAAACGGGATTCATTGCCCTCAACTGCCAGCTTTTTAGCAAGTAAAACAACCTCTTTTGTCCTGCCTGAATTCGACGCGCAAAAAACGGCGAATTTAGAAAGGTCATATTGTGATGCCTGACGGGAACCATCGGTCGAGACAGAAAGATCAAGCCCCATTGAAAGCGCTTTGCGTATAGCATTCTTTGCCGGGTAGATTCTACTTGAACCTTCACCTGTAAGCATAAGTTTACCAACAGAATGTATCTTTTTTGCCACATCCTTTGTTTGGTCCGGATTGAACTTATCCACCACACCGATAGTATCCAGCATTTCCCTGGTTAACGCATATTTTGAATACTTTTCTTCGTTAAAATTCATTCCTCTGCTCCTTCTGAAAATAGTTATATAATCTGTACCCGATTATTTTATTCCATCTCTCTTTTCTTTATTTCGTCTACCGCTTTCTTAAAATCTTCCGTTTCCTTTCGTACCTCCTTAACAAATTCGTTATCTTCTATAGTTCCGATCGCGGCAGTCATCTCCTCCATATTCCTGTAGGTATTCTGACGAAATTTATTACTGAAATCCTTTTCTCTGGAGCTATAAACACGTTCATTAACAAGTTCCTGAATCTCCACCGCCCTGTCCAATGACGACAGCCACTCCTCCTTTGACAGTTTCTTTGTTCCAATAATATCGCAAAGGGTCGCGAACGCGTGCCTGTGCTTATCAAGTGAATATCTTTTCCAGAGATCATCATACCTGCGATGGATCTCTTCCCATCTGTCTAGTTTGCCCGTTCCAATATCGAGCCTCAGTTGGTCAAGATTTTTCTCGGTAATTAGCTGTCCTCCAATATTTACCCAGTTGCTTTCCCGCTCGCACTCTAATTCGCTGCACATAGATGAAAATTCCGCTGAACTATTTTCATTCATATACACCAATAAATTACTGACGGCATAATAGTGAAGCATATCGTAATACGCGTGGTATGCCTCGTATACCCTCAGGATCACAACCTTCCTCTTTGATTTTTCCATATCCACACCCAGAATTTCAAGGGTATCTACCGCTTCTTCAGGGCCTGAAAGCAGTTCACGCCCGATTCGGGCAAGTTCATCTTCATCTTTATTATTTTTCAAATCACCTTTACCGAGTAAACTCGCATTGGCTGTCCAAATTTCCAGCAGTCTCCGCGCGTTAAATATTTCCTCTACACTATCGGGCGCTAAAGCATCGAATTCAATATTCTGAATCTTTCTCTCACGTTTGTCACGTTTCATAAATTTCCAGGAGTTTCTGGCCATAGCGTACATGTTATGCGACCACCAGAATGCCGGCATAATCTCTAGCCGCCCCTTCACTTCATTGTTGTTTAGAAGTGAAAAGGGCAGAGGGATATCAAGCTCGGCGGGGTAATCCGCTTTGGAAAGGAGGACAAAAGAAGCAAAGCGGCATGAATGTTTGACGCTCACGCACAATCCCGGCCAGAATCCTCTACCTGCCTGAATTTCATTATCATTGGCTCTGCTGTTGTGATTTGAACCGATCGTTGCACCCGCCGCCATATTACTCTGCCCCATCACAACAGATGCAATAAGAAATGAATTATTGTGATGCTGTTCATGCGCCGGGAATATGAGATTGTTAAGAACTTCACAGCATGAAATAGTTGAATTGTCCCCTAGAAAGGAGTTGATAAGCCTGGCTCCATATTTGAGATTTGAATTATCCCCCAGAATAAACCGGACTGCCTTGCAGCCGTAAAAAATATGACACCCGAAACCGATAATGCCGTTCACTAACTCCACACCCTCCCCTATTTGTGTCTGTTCTGATTCTGAAGAGTTAATGGTTAAATTCTTAAGCTTGTTTATACCCTTAATATAACAATAGGAACCAATTTTGACATCTTTGAGAATACGCGAATTCTTGATCACACATTGTTCCCCGATAGTACCGTAAAACCCACGGCTGGAATCAAATCTGTTTTGTGTAATCTCTTTCATTTTTTCCTGCAGAGCGGTATCATCCCGGTACTTTGCCCAGATATAGGCATCAGCAGTTGTCATACCATCGAAAGGGAGCACACTGCGGCAACCTGTTTCATTCATAATATCAAGCCAGACCCGCACATCTTCCGGTTCTCCTTCCTTTATAATACCATTGCCGAATTTCGCGTAATTGGTCGTATGCATTTCATTTATATTAGACAATATAGACCGGTCACCCACAATGAAATGCGACAAATACCAAACATCATGAATTGCCACATCATCTCCGATGTCACAAGCTATAATCATACTGTTTGTAATACCCACCGGAACCTTCAAATCATGATGATCGAGAATTACATTCCGCACATTTCCAATCCGTACACGCCCGAAAAAGCCATTGTTTCTTATCTGTCCCGGGTCAAACTGATCTGTAACAAATATTTCATCCCAGTTATCTGATCTATTATTATTTTTTTCAAGTCTTTCAATTTCATCGGAACGTAAATGCCTCCATCGTTCTTCAGGCCATAGAGTCTGGCTGTCACGATGGTAATATTCATCTTTTCCATCTGGTAGGTATTGGTCGGGTATAAAATTTTTCCCCATAATATCGGCCGGTAAAATTGATACACTATCCAAGTTAGATACTCCTTTAATTAAATCGCTTATTACCCGTTATTATATTAGTCTTATTGTTAACTGCAATTATAGAATCATACTGTCACTACCGCAAGAGTTTTCC
>JAUXHZ010000209.1 GCA_030621255.1 Candidatus Latescibacterota bacterium | reverse complement strand
TTCTGGCCCTTATGGGGAAAATTAGCGTTCGCGCTTGCAATGGACAGAAAATACTTGTCAGATCCGGAAGGATTGCTTTCATCCGGGAAAAAGGGGTTGAGGTTGGTGGATGGTGTTTGGGATGAGCAGGTGAACATTGGATGGGGCGTGAGCCTTAGAGACGGTAGAAACACCAAAGAGTTGATAACAAGTGCTATGGAAAAACTGCAAGCCAAAAAAAGAGTGCCAGCTTAGAAAAGGAGTGTATATGCAAGGACGTAAAATTTTAGTTGTAGAGGATGACGTAGATATTGTTGAAACTTTAAAGTACAGCCTGGAACTGAGAGGTTTTGAGGTTGATGTTGTCTATGATGGGCTGCACGCTTTAAGAAAAGCCAGAAAGGATCATTTTGATCTTTTGCTTCTGGATATTATGCTGCCCGGCAAAAATGGATATGAGGTCTCCAGAGTACTCAAGGATGAAATGGATGAAGGAAAGATTAAACCTTTCAAGATTCTTGTTCTCACGGCAAGAAGGGTCAATAGCGCGGAAAGGGAAGATTTCCTCGCGACCTGGTCAAAAGCGGATGAATATATGTATAAACCTTTTGAACTTGAAGATCTCATAGAGAGAATAAATTTTCATCTTGGAGAAAAAGAATCACGGCCCTCCAAGGTATAACAATTATGTTAAGGATGATTCGCGGATAATTTCGGGGGACACAATGACAGATAACATAAAAAACCCTGATTACATGGTAAGCGTATTCGAGAGTTCCCCTGTAGCGATGATATGTCTCAGCGGGAATCTAAGGGTGACGATGATTAACCGCACCGCGAATGAACTGACCGGTTATTCCGGGGATTGTCTATTGGGACGAAGAATTAGTGTTATAATGAGACACCATCGTGTTAAAAAAATTATAACTACTATCAGAAAAAAGGGAATAATTTCACTTACGGGATATCAGACAAGGTTTGAAAATAGTTATGGGGAAGAGGTGCCGATCAGGCTGAGAATTTCTTCCATGCGCGATGAACATGGCGGGGTTGACGGTTTTTTATTGACCGCAGTGGATATGAGAGAGATAAAAGCCCTGCAGCTAAAACTTCTGGAAGCTGAAAGACTGGCCGCTATAACTGAAACCGCGATCAGTGTGAATCATGAAATCAATAATCCTCTTTGTTCGATACTGGGAAACACTCAAATGATGCTGCAGGAGAATGATCACAGTAATCCGGTAATGTTAAAAAGACTTAAAAGTATTGAGAAACAAATCCATAGAATTCAGGGAATAACGGATAAGCTCGGGAGAATTGCGAAACCGGTTTTAAAAGAATATATTAACGGAAAAAAGATGCTTGATGTTGAGGCATCCACTGCTTCAGGAAAAACTTTTCCATAGTGATTTTTAAGAAAGTGTTGACAATCGTTAAAAAATATTTAAGATTTCCTCACGTGGGAAGGTAGCTCAGTCGGTAGAGCAACGGATTGAAAATCCGTGTGTCGGCGGTTCGATTCCGCCCCTTCCCACCATTTCTTTCCCTAAACAAATATTTTCCTTCTCTTGCGCGTTTTGCCGAACATACGGTTAAAACAGGCTTCATTACTGTTTTTTCTGATTTTTACGGATTTATTGCAGAGCAAGGCTGGTGAATTCTTGTTGACAGTGAGGAAATTCCTGGCTTATTCTCATTAGAAGAGTTTGTTTGATAAAGGATAAAAAAATGGTCGATAAATTAAAAGTTGCTGTAATTTCCGCGGTACGGGCTTATATGGAGACTGAAGAGAAATCCGGGGAGAGACCTGCCGACCAGGTGTTGAATGGTTGGAAGATGGGAGGGCGTCGTGAAATAATGGGACGGTTCAATCTTCCCCGAAGAGGAAATTCTTCCAAAGTACGTTTAAGAGGATATTCTTTTCTTTAAAATGTATTACGTTGGAATTTATTATTAATGGAACGAGAGGTCATGTCCGCTTACCGTGGAAAAAGCAATTCAGCTAATCGGATCAAGATAACCGATACAACCTTCAGAGATGGACACCAATCCACTCTTGCAACTCGTTTTAGGCTGGAAGATATAATTCCTATCGCCGAGGAAATGGATGAGATTGGTTTTCATTCAATGGAAGTATGGGGCGGTGCGACATTTGATGTTGGAATACGTTATCTTAATGAAGATCCATGGGAACGGCTTACAGAATTAAAAAAGAGGTTTCGCAAAACTCCCCTTCAGATGCTTCTCAGAGGACAAAATCTTGTTGGATACCGGAACTATGCCGATGATCTTGTGGAGAAATTTGTGGAAGAGGCGGCTGAAGCCGGGATTGACATATTTCGTGTTTTTGATGCCTTGAATGACGAACGTAACTTTGAAACTTCTTTTAAAGCGATCAAAAAGAGCGGGAAACATATTCAGGGGACTATCTCATATTCCCTTACCGAGCAGCGTCTTGGCGGGGAAATTTTTAATATGAATTATTATCTGGAAAAAGCCAAAGCGATTGAAGAACTGGGCGCTGATTCACTTTGTATTAAAGATATGGCGGGGCTTCTGAATCCCTATGATGCTTATGAGCTTGTTTCAGTATTAAAAGAAGCAATTGATATTCCTTTACAGCTTCATTGCCATTATACCAGCGGAATGGCCTCAATGACTTATTTGAAAGCAATAGAAGCAGGGGTGGATGTTATTGATTGTGCCCTCGCACCATTTGCTCTCAGGACTTCTCAGCCTTCCGTAGAATCGATGATTGCCGCTCTGAGGGAGACGCAAAGAGACCCCGAACTTGATATTCAGAAATTGTTTAAACTTGGGTTACACGTGGAGAAAGTAGCGCCCAAATATAGAAATTATCTTAATACAACCAGGATGTCCGTAATAGATACCGGGGTAATCAAACACCAGATTCCCGGAGGTATGCTTACAAATCTTGTTAGTCAGCTTAAACAGGCGGAAGCTCTTGACAGGATAGAGGATGTTTATCGTGAATTGCCAATAACCAGGATGGAGCTTGGCTGTCCTCCTCTTGTTACACCCACCAGCCAGATTATTGGTATCCAGGCAGTGCAGAATGTATTATTCGGCCGATATAAGATGATTACGGGGCAGGTCAAGGATTATGCCTATGGGCTTTACGGCAGGCCCCCTCTCCCCATGGATGAAAAGGTTCGTAAGAAAGCCTTGAAGGGATACCCGAAGGGTGAAAAGCCGATAACCTGCAGAGCCGCTGATATGATTGACCCGGAATTTGATAAAGCCGCGGAAATGGCTAAAGGAATTGCCAGAAATACACGGGATATATTGATATATGCTTTGTATCCTACGGTAGGTTTGAGATTTCTTCGGTGGAAATATGGGCTGGAGGATCCTCCTGAGGATGTAAAACCTAAGACAATGAAGTCGGATCGTAGCCATGTC
>JAUXHZ010000046.1 GCA_030621255.1 Candidatus Latescibacterota bacterium | reverse complement strand
GCCCCCATATCTTTCTTAAAACCCATTCTATTGTGAAAACCATGACAATAATAAAAAAGAATATTATATTTGAACGAAAGGAGTTTGTATGAGTTATATTAATTTTGTCAACGCTCAGGGTTAACTGGAGAATAACACCTTCCACTTCACCGGGAGTAAAAAAACAACCGCCGGACTTTTCAGATAAAAGCTTAAGAAAATCACTATCCATAGATCTATGTATATACTCAACCGATAGAGAATCGACACTGAATTCCGCCTCTCCCTCAAGTCCACTGCCGGAACCCAGAATCTCACTTGCCTCAACCCTGTAATGACCCGGATCAAGAAAAGGAAGTTCAGCCCTAAAAATCCCTCTTTCCTGAACTGCCGGATCAAAGATAAAGGTCCGAAGAAGACTTTCCTCTTTTCCCTCCATTTTGTAGAGTTTCCCCTTAATCGCGTCAGGCAATCTTCTTTCCCCCAAGTGTACCGATATCTTAGGGCCTTCTCCGGCACTGTATCTATTTCTGGACGGCACAACATTAAGCGGCTGCTGTTCAGCCCCGGAAGCAAGATATTGAATCAATGCCGAGAAAAACAGATTGTAAATTTCCTCTCCCTCTCTGCCGGCCAACCTCCATTTCCAAAGAGGCATTCCAAGCACTACACCCGACACACCTTCCCCACTCCTGTCTATAGTAACGAGAGGTTTAAATTCCTCTTTTTCTTCAGTTAAATATATGGGGACATCCGTTCCCACAGAAGAATTAAACCCTTCAAGATAGGCCGTCAAAGGGGGAAGTTCATAAATCCCCCCGCATTCAGCAAGCATTATCGAAACCGGGGTTTTCCGTTCTTGGGAAAGTCTGAAGTAATACTCACCACCTGATATTTCAGCGGCAGATATCTTTTTAACTGGAACAATTTCTTCCAGAAGCTTGAAGGATGATTCATATCTTAATGGACTTCTTTCATCCGCAAGAAAAAGAACTCCTCCCCCGCCACGCACATAATCTACCAGGGCATCGCCATTCGCGGCTATGGAAAACATTTTTTCAGCATCAGAAATAATCACAAGGTCGTAGCGTTTTAGCCCGGAGTTTCCAGATGGAAATTGCCAATTTATGTATTCTGGAATCTTCACATACCCATGCCCCGGATTCCAAGTAACAAAATCAAACTTAAACCTCTTCATTTTACCCGCAAGATCACGTAAGAATGTCATATTCCAATCGGCATGCTCATCTATATACAGAATATGCCGCATCTCTTCAATTATCTCGAGTATAAATCCTTCAGATCTTCTGCCCGATAAGTTCTTTTCTTTGCATTCCAGTACAATCTTCATCCTGTGGCTAAAAGTTTTGCCTGCAAGATAATCAAAAACAGCCCTGTATTCCCCTTCTCCCTTTTCAATCACCACCAATATGCTGTCAATTAATTCTGTGTCTTCAAACAATCTGGCTGTTATGTGAGCATCTTTATCGAGCCCTTTTGCTGCTACAACAGCTTCGATTCTGGTTTTCATTCCGGAATAGACCCTGCTCTCATAGATAATATCTTCAATAGACAGATAACCTCCCTCTAAAGAGTTTCCAAACCCAATTGAATATACCGGAATGTTGATCCCTTCAATTGGTACCCTGTGGTCTGTCTGAACGCCGTCCGAAAGAACTATTATCCCCGCTGGATTAGAATACCTATACCGGTTAGTGATTGTTTCAATAGCACCTATTATATCAGTCCCCTCTCCAGCGGGTTCAGGAATACTATCCACAGGTATAGGGGTTTTCCACAAATTTCCGGAAAATGGAATAATCTCAATGTCAGCATTATATTTATCCCCGATATTTACCAGTAACTGCCCGAGGACAGAACGCGCCAATTCAATTCGGCTTTCTCCTGAACAATCTTTTATACTCATACTTTTTGATAGATCCACAAGAATGGGAACTACAGGATTTCGTTCTTCAGTGGACAGATGGGTTAGAACAGGATTAACAAAAAAGAGAACAAGAAAAAGGAAAGCCAGAGACCTTATCCCAGCGAGAATGAACCGCTTTAACCTTGAAATAGATGGAAAACATTTTCTATATATAAAAAAAGAAAATAGAATGAATCCTGTTACAGCGAGAAAACCCCATAATCCAACTTCAAGCATTATACTTTTAACAGCTTCAGGCACACTCTCTCCTCAATCTGCAATGACTTGGAAAGTCTAATGCAAAAATAGATATCATTCAAGCTGTCAGAAAGAATTTAATGCTGATACTGGTTAGCGCCAAGGTATTTTAATCGGGGCAAACAACATTGCTAATCCACGCAATAACAATATTATTAAGTATTGTGTCTCTCTATTAAATCAGGTTCTTCTGCCACCCATTGTTTCTTTTTCATTCTCCGTGGAAGTCCCAAAACTGACTACCGCTTCTTCAATATTATCATAGCTTTCCAGTATCGTCTGGAATTCAAGAAGTTCGAATACTTCATAGACATCACCCACCATGGAGACCAATTTTAGATCTCCGCCATCCTCCCGAATTTTCTTAATATCACTGATAAAAATTCCCCAGCCGGCAGAGCTGATATAATCCACATTAGCTAAATCAATAATAATATCAAATCTTTGTTCTTGAAGAAGTTTCTTGATACTCCCCTCCAATTCATTGGAAGTAGTTGTATCAATAAATCCTTTCACTATCACAATAGAAATACCCGGATTCCCTTCAGGTTTTGAGAAAGATATAGTGATATCATTCATGCCGTTCCCGCTCTCTCTAAAGTTGTACACTAAGGTAAATTATTACTCTCTTGCGAATCGAAAGCAATCAGAGCATCTGTAGCCGACTCGTAAGGAGTCAGCAGTGTGTCAAATTCCAAAAGCTCAAAAACGTCACGGACATCGGGGTTCATCCCGGCGAGTTTGATATCCCCATTTTTTGCCCGTAATCCCTTTATCTCTGAAACGAAAATACCCCAACCCGCAGAGCTTATATAATCCACTTCAGTTAAATCAATTACTAACTTCACCTTGTCGGCAGCAATTAATTCATTGAGCCTTGATTCAAGGTAATAAGAAGTCGCGGAGTCCACTAATCCCGACAGTCTCAATATTGCCGCTTCTGCAACATATTCTTCTTCTATATGCAATTTATCCATATTTTTAATTCCCTTTTTAAGCTACAACGATGAACTAAAGCAAAGTTCAGTCCAATAACGCCTTTAATAATATAAAAATGCCCTGTCTTTCATTCTCGGTTAATCTGACATTTTTTTTAGCTTTTTCATAATCGTTATTTATCATAACCGCTTCTTCAAAAGCCTCTCCTGCTCTATCCATAAACATTTTGCATTTCGCCGTATAAAGTACTCCCAGAGAGTTGTGCGCGTCCGCGAAGTTTGGATTTTGATCAACTATTTTCTGCATAGTGTCCAAATATTTATCAATCTCACCTTCATTAAGATTATCATCACCCTTGAGTATCATTAAATATAGTTCACTAATCATTTTGTCTATATAGAGCCGCTCTGAAGATTCTTCAACAAGATCGAGTATCTTTAATACTTCATCATACCTTTTATTGCTGAAAAGTTCTTTAACTTCGTTTATTGTGCCCCCGGTTAAAGAAGGATTCAGCGTTGCAGCTTTATCAAGATACACGTCAAAATCATCTTTCAGTTCACGCGACAACTCATAATCCTGTTTTATTATTGAATTCAATATGTAAGTCCGGGCAATATTCAAATATGGCGCCCCGTAATAGTAATTTAGTTCAATCGCACGTTTAAAGCAATCAACCGCAAGCCTGCATTCGTTTCGCATATAGTAGATCTTTCCTGCAAGATTATGAAGATCGGGATAATCGTCCCTAATCTTTAGGCCCTTCTCAACAGCTTCTAACGCCTTTGTATATTTTTCAATCTTATACCACGACTCACCTATTATTTTGTAGGGTTTTGCCCCTTTTTCGCCCTTATTGACCGCTGTCTCAGCCTCATTAACAGCTTCATGATAAAGGTTCCTGAGAATTAAGGCCTTCGCGATCTTAAGATGAAACGAAGGTTTAGCAGAAGAACTGATTTGTTCCTTAACATCAAGAAGAAGAAGAAATTTATCTCTATTGCGATTATGAATAGTCTTTGTCAGATCAACAGCCTCATCCTTTGATTTCTCTTCTTTCAACCGATAAGTATCTGAATCAAAACATCCGCCATTCTTAAAAAAAGTAGTTACAACAGAATTATCCCGGGGCAGGAAAGTAGTCTGCAGAAAATATTTTTCCCCTCCCCTATTAATTTCTTCTCTCATTTCAAAACTATCAGTCAATATTTTTCCTTCCAACCTTCAAAACTCATATATTCAGGATACTCCAATTTATGACTGTGTCAAAGCTTCATTTATACCAATCAAATATTTCTTCCGTCAGACGATAATAATCATAGGCTCCTCGCGAAAGGGGCGCATGTTCATATATCGTTTTATTTGAACCAGGGGCTTCCCTGAGAGCTGTATTAACTCTAATCACAGTCCTGAACACATTCTCGGAATATTTTGCTCTAATCTTTTCAAGAATAAGTTTCGATATATTCGTACGTGAATCAAAAAAGTTGGAGAATCGCAAAATTAATCGACTCTTTTGATGTAAGTTGTCTTATTTTATCTATCATTTCAATCGTCTGGCTTACTCCAACTTTAGAAAGATAATCGAGTGAAACAGGAATAATAATTTCATCAGAGAAAGTGAGGACGTTGATATTTATCAAACTAAGCGAGGGAGGGCAATCGCATATCACATAATCAGATCCCTTAAGATTTGAAAGGGCCTTTGACATTCTTCTTTCCCGATCCTGATCCTTTCCAAGAAGAAGTTCAACTTCCAAAAGATCCACCCCACCCGAATCTATGAGAAAGAGATTGTCCCTTACCAGCATAATATCGACATCCCCCGTCCTGAGCAAGCCGGAAAGCCCCCTTTTTCCTTCATTTCCAAAAGTAATCGAGGCATTCCTCTGAGGATCACAATCTATCAACAGGACTTTTTTCCCGCTCAGCGCGAGTCCATGGGCAAGATTAACAGCAGTAGTCGTTTTGCCCGTACCACCTTTCATTGTCATTATCGCGCATTTCTTCATTAGTCAGTCCCTTTAGTCCTTTTTTTGTTCCTTTTAAAGAGCTTTGTACCATATGCGCTCCACCCGACATTTTTGATTTTCCCGTCTTTCTCTTCACGCTTGTCTACCTTTTTCTTTTCAATATCCAGATCGGAGCCAAATGAAGTTTTATGATTCCGCAATAATTCTCTTGAACAATCGTTGTCATTCCCTTCCTTAGCTGTACTCAGATTAATATACTCTTCTTCCTTAATCCCGGGTGAATATAGAATCCCGCTTTCCGTCTTTTCATCTCTTTCACCAAGACTCTCCCCTACCCTGTCAGCATCTTTAACTTTGTTTCGTTTTACTTCCTTCAATAATTTCTCTTCTTTATTAATTGTCTCTTTATCATCAGAAGGTATGGTATTTATCCCGGATGAATCCATTATATCAGCAATGGCCGTTTTTCTATCAAAAAAATGAGAAATGAGGGACCCAAAACCAAGGTCCGTAAATATTTTGAATATTGCCTGATTCATACCGGCTAGTGCTAATTTAATTCCGGAAGAATTCAATTCCTGAGCACACTTTGCAATATTTCCCCAACCGCTGCTATTAATATAGACTACATTCGACAAATCAATTATCAGAAAGGCCGGATTATCAATTAATGATTTCTCCAGATTGATCTCAAACTCATCATTTGTGGATGCGTCAACCGCACCGCTAACCTCCAGAACTACACCTTCATTCTCCGGGGTTTTAATTCTCTCAGGATTGGCTCTAAAAGAAGATTCATCAACCTCGAGTTGTTTCTTCTTTTCCGTAACTACTACAGCAGATTCGGATTCAAGGTCATTTTTGTCATAACCGGATGCTGTGATTTCGACATCAAAATCCTCCACTGCTTCAGCCAACACATTAAATGAATGCATAAGATTATCCAGTTCGAGCAATTGAAATATTCTGTTTACCTCCGAACCCATGCCAAATATTTTTATATCACCGCCCTTTTTCCTCAACCCCTCAATTTTTGAAACAATAACACCCCAACCAGAACTGCTCACATATTCTATACCGGACATATCAACAACAATCTTACTTGTACCTTTTTTTAATATCCGTTCAAAGACTTTACGTAGTTCTACTGAACTTACAGTGTCAATTATGCCGTAAAGCTCCAAAACATTTATTTCTCCACTTTTTCCAACCGAGCCCGCTTTAATCCGCAAAGGAACCATGTCACTTATTTCCTCGCCCGGTGTTTCTGAAATTAATTTCTTTTCAGTTTTTTTCTTTCTCCGGCTCTTCTGTTTTGCCTTAAGATGTTTCTGTCTCTCCCGGAATGGTAGCGAGAGGAATTCAAACGCTTCATCCTTCAACCTAAACTGCATAATAATATCCATAAATCCAAGCAACTCAAATATATCATAAACTTCGCTGGACATTCCTACCAAAACAACATCCCCTTCTTTCTCCCTTAGATTTTTTACTCTACTCACTAAGACTCCCCACCCGCCACTGCTTATGTATGAAACATCCTCTAAATCAACTATGATATTTCTAACTCCATCCTCGTACAAATCCTCCATAACACTTTCCAATTCACCTGTAGAGGAAGAATCAAGATGGCCTGATACTTTTAAAATCGTTATATCCTTATTGTATTTAGTACTGACAACCGGGGCTCTTACATAGTTTAATTCTTCAGCCTCTTCTTCATATATCCATTCCTTGCCTATTCTATCGCCACCGGTTTCTGTGATCCCATCTTCGAAAGATTTTTTAAGATCATACTCCGAAGCCGCGTCCCTATCCAGTTTCTCGGATTTTCCCTCTTTAAAAGCAATTTTGCTTTCCTCTTTAATTTCTTTTATACCGTCTTTAACCTCACCTTCCGGTATTAACGCATTCCTCTTTAAATACTCCCATCTCTTCTCATATGTGTTCAATCTCATTCTCTTTAGTTCTTCATAGACCAGCAAAGAAGTAATTAAATTAGCTTCATCTCTTCCTACATTAAGCCTGTCCACAATCCTCTTGGGCCCAAAACGGGGGTTTTCCTTGATTACTTCCATCAATTTCACTCTTTGCTCATTACTCAAACGCTTTATTTCATGTTCTTCCCTGAGATGCTTATTCTTCAGCCCCCGCTCTCCCAACAATTCAAGCCGTTTTTTATACCTGTAATATGTTGACGGAGACACTTTCATCTTCGTACAGGCCTCAGTAACAGTCATCCCTCCCACGCTTACCAATTCAAGCAATTTTTTTCTTATCCCGGATAATACTTCATCCGCCATATATTTTTCTTTAAAAGCAACAACAGTAATATCATCATTCTGCGGATATTCCCCCGTAAATTCATCAATCTCCCTGCTCAAATCATCTATAAACTCCTGAGGTGATTTCCTGCCGTTATCTTTCATCAATTGGAG
>JAUXHZ010000034.1 GCA_030621255.1 Candidatus Latescibacterota bacterium | reverse complement strand
TATTCCTCTCCCTTCAAAACTTGCTTCAGGAGAAGATACAAGCATAGAAATCGAGTATAACGGAAAACCGCTCACATCGGTCTACCCGGGACTTTTCTTCAGAACCTATGACAGCAAACCGGTAATATACAGTCTCAGCGAACCATGGTCAGCGAGGACCTGGTGGCCCTGCAAGGATTACCCTGACGACAAAGCTCTATTTGATATATATTTTTCAGTGCCCGCCGATCTCTTTGCCGCCTCCAACGGAAACTATATCGGTTATACGAATGAAACCTGCTGGAGCAAACCATACAAACGATATCACTGGCAGGAAAACTATCCGATGACAACATATCTTGCCTCTATTTCAGCCACAGACTATGTGTGTCTTGAAGATACTTTCGTGTACGCTCCCGGGGAGACGATGATCGTTACAAACTACGTTCCTCCTTCAAAAGTGGCCGCAGCTGAAGAAGATCTTAATATCGCTGTACCCGCTCTCGAATTTTTCTCTTCAATATACGGACTATACCCCTACGTCGAAGAAAAATACGGCGTAGCGCTCAATAATATCGGCGGAGGGATGGAACACCAGACACTGACAAGTTATGGTTTCGGGTTTGTTCGCGGAGACCACCTCTATGACTGGATCTATATTCATGAACTGGGGCATCAGTGGTTCGGCGATTGTATTTCATGCGAGGATTGGACCCATATCTGGCTAAACGAGGGATGGGCAAGCTATACCGAGGCGCTCTGGGTGGAACATATCGATGGAGCGAGCGCTCTGAAATCATATATGGAGGGAAAAGACGATCCCGGAACATGGAACGGCCCCGTTCTTCGCGATCCCGATAATAGCTATCGCTGGTACTACTTTGATCCGGTTGTTTACGATAAAGCAGCCTGGATTATTCACATGTTCCGCCATATCGCGGGAGACAGCACCTTTTTCGATATGATTAAGGGTTATACTTCAGATCCACGTTTTAGGCATTCCCATGCCAACACTGATGATTTTACCGGAGTATGTGAAGATTATTACGGATCTTCCCTAGACTGGTTCTTCGATCCCTGGCTGACAAGAGAAGACAGGCCGGTTTACAGCTGGTCATGGAGTTCCTATCCGCACGGCACCGACACCCTGTTATCGATCGGGATAACACAGACCCAAAGCTTTCCCTATAAAATGCCGGTCGATTTCAGAATCACAACTACGACCGGCCAGATCGATACCGTACTCTGGATAGACGAGCACGAAGAATCTTTCCTCTTGTCGATGGGCAGTACGACGATAGATGTAGAACTTGACCCTGATCACTGGATTCTCTGCGATAAATCAACAATTACAACTGACGCGGAGCTTCCGGCTGTCACATTCCTCGAGCAGAACCATCCCAATCCTTTCAACCCGGCGACAACAATCCGGTTCGGGCTCGAAGAACCAGCCAGGGTCTCTATCACGGTATTTGATGTCAGAGGCAGATTCATTTCAACCCTTGCGGACCGCGCCTATTCGTCGGGCAGGTTTAGTATCACTTGGGACGGCACCAATTCATCCGGCAGAGAGGTCTCTTCAGGCCTTTATTTCTACAGCCTGACAGCCGGCGGAAAAAAGATTACAAAAAAAATGATACTTCTCCGTTAATCTATAAGCAATAACGGCAGTCTGTCCGCCATAAGAAATCCCTCAAGTGTGGGAATCATACGCCCATCTATAATTTTAACAAGTGAAAGAGCTGAGAGCCTGGCGGAAGCATCTTCCCATCCATCGTACCTTTTTAGAATATCCAGACTTATACCCTTCCTTGTTCTTAGCCCAAGGAAAAGGGCTTCCAGTGCCAGTTCATCACCTGTCAGTAATTCTGAATCCGCCACAGGCAGCCTGCTGTCCTCAAGCTCTTCGCAGTAGCCCGCAACTGAGCCGGCATTCCACCACCTTGCCGCGCCGTCAAAAGAATGAGCTGATGGTCCCAACCCCAGATAGGGTATGTGCTCCCAGTACAATGAATTGTGTTTTGACTCGCAGCCTTCTCCCATGGAAAAATTAGAGACCTCATAATGCTGATACCCATTGCCGCAAAGAAAATCAGATGTACGGACAAATATTTCCCTCTGAATATCCTCCGCCGTTTCCTTCAGTTTACCGGAAGAAAATAGCTTGCCGAACCTCGTACCCCCCTTGATTGTCAACTGGTAACAGGAAATATGCTCCGGCCTGAAACCGGCGGCCGTCTTGAGGCTATACTCCCAGGAAGAGAGGCTCTGCCCGGGAAGAGAATGGATAAGATCTATACTCACGTTCTTAAACCCCGCCTCACGTATCATCTCAAAGGCACGCCTTGAACCTTCCGAATCATGCCGCCGCCCGAGAAGCTCAAGCTCTTCATCACGAAACGATTGAACGCCAAGACTTATGCGGTTAAATCCCAACTCTTTGAAATTTCTCAATTTAGCTTTGTTTATATCCTCCGGATTTAACTCAATAGTAACCTCAGCAAGATTCTCTAAATCAAAAATTTCCCTAAGCTTCATTACAATTTTTTCAAGGGTTTCTTCAGACAGAAGGGAAGGGGTACCGCCCCCAAAATAGAGGGTTTTGAATAGACCCGGGAACTCCCTGTATTCCCGCGCTTCGGTGATAACAGCGTCGCTCCATCTGGAAATCATTGCCGCATCCGCAGATGTTACTGAATAGAAATCACAATATGGGCATTTTGTCTTGCAGAATGGAATATGGAGGTAGAGCCCCGCTGATAACTTAGTCTTCATTCGTCTTCAGCACGGATACAAAGGCGCTTTGAGGAATCATAACCTTGCCGATCCTTTTCATTTTTTTCTTTCCCTCGGCCTGTTTGCTGAGAAGTTTTCTCTTTCTGGAAATGTCCCCGCCGTAACACTTGGCGGTTACATCTTTCCTTAACGCCGAAACTGTTGAGCGTGAAATGACCTGTCCGCCGATAGCTCCCTGAATGGCAATCTTGAACATATGCCGGGGGATCTCTTCTTTTAAGCTATCACATATCTGAACGGCTCTCATCCGGGCCCTATCCCTGTGAACAACTATCGATAACGCGTCAACCTTTTCTCCATTGACCAGAAAATCAACCTTAACCAGATCTTCCTTCCTGTATTCAAGAAAATCATAATCAAATGTCCCGTAGCCCCGCGTTATACTCTTCAGCTTATCATAGAAATCATAGATAATCTCCGCCAGGGGCATATTGATGACAATTTCCATCCTGCCTGTAACAGGATAACTAATCTGAGGGGTTTCCCCCCTTCTATCGAGACAGAGCCTCATAACAACTCCCATATACTCATCCGGGAGTAAAAGAGTAACCTTGACAATCGGCTCGAGAGATTCAACAATCACAGCCGGATCAGGGTAGTACTGCGGGTTTTCAACAGTTACAGTTTCACCGGAACCAAGAACAAATTTGTATCGCACACTCGGCGCTGTCATAATCACCGGAAGATTAAATTCACGGTATAGTCTCTCCTGAAATATTTCAAGATGAAGAAGCCCAAGAAATCCGCAACGGAATCCCTGCCCCAACGCGGCGGATGAATCCTTTTGATAAATAAGAGCGGCATCGTTCAGCTTATACTTTTCGATAGCCTCGGTGAGCGCTCCGACATCAGTTCTTTCCACAGGATAGATAGAAGAAAACACCATAGGCTTAACCTCTTTAAACCCGGGGAGAAGCTCGGGGGAAAGATCCGATGCTAATACTATTGTATCCCCGATCCTGGTATCGCTGACCGTTTTTACACCGGCGATTATATATCCCACTTCTCCGGCGCTCAGTTTTTTGCGTTTTTCCCTTTCCAGACGGAAGACTCCCACCTCTTCAACGGTATGCACGGAATCAAAAGAAATAAGTTTGATCTCATCGCCGGCCTTTACACTTCCATCGAAAACACGGCAGCTGATAATCGCGCCCCTGAATGAATCGTACTGAGCGTCAAATATTAAGGCCTTAAGGGATTTGCCGGCATCGCCCTGATGAGAGGGAATCTTTTTCACAATCGCCTCGAGAAGCTCCTCTATCCCGGTCCCTTCCTTCGCTGAACAGAGTACCGCTTCGCTGGAATCGAGGCCAAGTTCAACTTCAATTTCTTCACGGACACGCTCAATGTTCGCCGTCCCGAGATCTATTTTGTTAATTACAGGGATAATCGCGAGATCATGCTCCAGCGCGGCGTAAAGATTCGCCATTGTTTGCGCCTCTACACCCTGAGTCGCGTCAACAAGAAGGAGCACTCCTTCACACGCCGCCAGGGCGCGGGAAACCTCATAGGAAAAGTCCACATGCCCGGGGGTATCAATCAGATTGAGAATATAATCACCGCCTTCCCTGCTTTTAAAGGGAAGACAAACAGTCTGACTCTTGATTGTAATACCTCTTTCACGCTCGAGGTCCATGTTATCCAGTATCTGATTCTGAAATTTACGGTCAGAGACCAGCCCGGCGTGTTGAATCAAACGGTCAGCCAGAGTTGACTTACCGTGATCAATATGGGCGACTATACTGAAATTGCGAATACCTGTCATAATAATCGGCAATCCTTCTCATAAAACAAAATTCCTTATATTGCAATTTATGCATTAGTCAAAGCCGTGTAAAGCTTTTGCTTGCATTAAAAGAGCAAAAAGAAAAACGGATGCGGATTTTATCCTTGTATTTACAGCCGGCATTCTGAGATAATCATTTCAGAACGCGTAAGGAGAAATCGCTATGCCTCCATTTCTATAATAATATTAATGACATCGACAAATTTTTTGCTATACTGGATGGTTAGTGAGGGAAACATTGTAAAGTATTTTTCGTAACAGATATAAATTGAGCAATAATCTTTAGTTGTACGCATGACGATTGGAACAAGCAACATTTCTTCGACGGGCAATTGTCATTAATAAGGCTGTTTCACAAAAAACCCGCTCACGGGCGGAATGGAGGTTTTAAGATGGGCGACAGAAGACATTCCTCGGTAGTACCGGGACTCGTATTGATCACTCTCGGAATAGTCTTTTTTCTTAACAACTTCGGAATAATTGATTTTAACTGGGAATCCTTCTGGGCCTACATAATACTTTCGATCGGTGTGATCTTTTGTATAGGTTTTCTCGCCGACAGGAAAAAAGACGGATATATTATACCGGGTACAATCCTGATCATAATGGGACTAATCTTCATTTACTGCTCGAAATTCGGGTGGGAGGCTATGGATCATCTTTGGCCGTTCTTTATTCTGGCTCCGGCAATAGGCCTGTATGCCATGTACATTCTCAGCAAACATGACCGCGGCTTACTAATACCCGCCGGGATATTAACCGCCATAGGACTTGTTTTCCTCCTTCAAAGCTACCAATGGATCAAGTTTATCTGGCCTGCCGTGGTAATACTGATAGGAGTACTCCTTCTGATGAAGAAGGGAAATAGTAAAAAAGATTTGAACGAATAAAACCGCTTTTTCTAAAAGAGCATTTTACCTGAATGAAGGTGGAAAATTATGGAAATTTCTTCAAAGCAGTCCAAAACGGGAATTATTCTGATAATAATCGGAATCCTCTTCCTGCTGGATAACTTCGGAATCGCTAATATCGGAGAAAACATCTGGAATCTCTGGCCGTTGCTCCTTATATGGTGGGGATTTACAAAATTAAGGAGCAGGGGAAAAAGAACCGAAGAGGATACAAACTTCCAGCTCTTCAGTAATACCGTTCTTTCATCCTCCTCTCCATACATCAGGCAATCGAGCGCTTTCGGAGATATCAGAATCAAAGTCGAGAACACTGATTTCGCCGGTGGAAACACAAGCAGCCTCTTTGGGAAAATATCGATAGACCTGCGTGATATATCCGAAATCACCGGTTACGGCCAGCTTGATATTCATTCAGTTTTCGGCGATATCGTCATTCGCCTGCCGGAAGATCTGCAATATCAGCTTAAGGGTAATACTATTTTCGGTTCCCTCTACATACCCGGCGGTGAAAAACTTAGAAAAGTCGAATATCAATCTCCGAACAGCGAAGGAACAGGAAAGGAACTTGTAATAAAGATATCGCAAGTTTTCGGTGATATTGAATTGATTAACTAACTTGATCAAAGAGGCCCGGAGAGGTTTTTATTTCAGGTATACTATCTTTCTTGTCCGGAGATAGTTTCCGGCGTGCATTTTCAAAAAATAGACCCCGCTCGCAACCTCTCTTCCCCTGTTATTTCTCCCATTCCATACATATTCTATCCTGCCGGGGCCGATATTGTCTTTAATCAAGTCCGCCACTTTTCTTCCTGAAACATCAAAAACGGCGAGAGTTACAGGCAGCAGATCCGGAAGCTCAAATCGAATTTTTGTTTTCCCGGAAAAAGGATTCGGAAAATTCTGATACAACATCACGGTCTGCGGCCTCACCCCTTTATATCCAGCCTCACAAGCCACCGCGGCAAGGGACACCTGCACACACTCTTTAAGATATTCAAAATCAATGTGCTCAACCCTGTCCTGGCTAAGATGGATATACGGGTTGTCTCTGAACCCGCCTTCTATCAGCAGCACAGCCGGGACATCATCAAGCTGCCAGAAACTTTGATGATCGCTCGCTGGAGAAAAGGAAAGATATTCGGGCTTTATATTCAAATTTAAAATCAGGGCCGACTCCGTTAACTTCCTGGAGAGAACGGAATCGTTCGCCTCATCTCTTCCAGCAATGCCGACAGCCCAGCCATCTCCGCTATAATCCCTGCCCAGCATATCCAGATTGAATACTCCCCGGTAAACAGCCGCGGTATCGATATTTTCAACAAAAAACTTGCTTCCGAGAAGCCCCTTCTCTTCTCCGTCAAAAAGAATAAATTCAATTGTATAATCGGTCATTGATCCCGCCAGAGCTCCGGCGCACGCCAGTACTCCCGCTACACCTGTGGCGTTATCATCCGCTCCGGGGGCAATATTATAAGGATCCTTCCAGTTGTATGAATCATAATGGGCACAGAGTACAACTCTCTGTTCAGGAGAAATGATCCCTTTATGCCTGAATATGAGGTTTTTTCCAATAATAGAATCCGCGACAGCTTCCGCGCGGCAGATGTAAGAGGTATCATCCTCAATTACAATGTTTCTTACTGTATCTTCACCGATCGACAAAAAGAGATTTTCCCCTGAAAAAACCAGATCATATTTCCCGCCGGTGCCGGCACATTCTTCAGGCAGCTTTTCCCAATTCACCCCGCCGTCATGAGTTACATATATATCCCCTTCCTCACTGCAAGCAGCAGCTATTGAAGGCCCGGCTATATCCACACCTGTAAAATTGACTCCAAGTGTAACTTCGTTCCACATTCTCCCCCCGTCAAATGTATAAAAGAGAGATCCATCCGCGGCTATAATCCCATGCAGCGAATCTGAAAAGGCCACACTATTAAGAGAAGGATTTGTGAATAACGTGTCATTCCAGCTTACCCCATAATCATCGCTCCAGTACAACCCGCCCCTCTCCGCCACCACCCAGTACACACTTCCTCCCGGAGCCGAGTCATTAAGATCCCTCCACACAAAAACAGACGGGTCTTTAATAATCCAGTCATCCCCTCCATTGGCGGTTAAAAGCAATGTCCCGGTCCCCCCGACAGCTATACCGGACTGATCATTCAAGAAGGAAATGGAATAGAGAGAGTATACATGAAGCCCGTCAATTTTCTTTTCCCAGCTCTCGCCTCCGTCATCAGAAAAATACAAAGCCCCCTGAGGTTCTTGCTGATAACCGCACCCCGCCCACAATCTGCCGTCAGGGCCGGCTTTCAGAGAATAAATCTCAACACTATCAAGAAAAGCGCATTTCCCAAACCTCTCCCACCCATCTTGATAAACCGACCTGTAAACACGCCCGTCTACTGTTCCCGCCCATAGAGTATCTCTTCCTCCGGAAAGAGCCAGCCCAAGAAGATCCCTTCTGAATATTTCCAGAACAAAAGACTGTACTTCAGTTTCATATCCATACTCAGCCGCTTCCCGCCTTAAATACTCGAGGGCAAGAAGTTTCTGATCTGAAAATGTATATCTGGTCTCAATCATAACCGGGCCGAACCCAATATCAATTGTTTCAGCGCCGCTGAGTTTCCTTATTCTGGTTTCGAGTTCTTCAATATTTACTTTGCCCGCGAGATCACACAAAATACAATCACCCTTAAGCCCGCGGTTTTCAAATCCGGCTGTAATTAGAGGAAAAATAAAAAGAGGCATCAATAAAGCAGATACCCATAGCAAAGTTTTTCTCTTCTTACATTTCAAATTCAAACCCTTTTCAAAATTTCCATTTCCCCGTATTATACCATCAGTTATGTTTTTTGACAATAAAGCACATTTAAATGCTTGGCTTAAGCGTTAGCATAGGCTAAGAATAAAAGGAATAAACAAATGGCTTATTATTTGAATA
>JAUXHZ010000353.1 GCA_030621255.1 Candidatus Latescibacterota bacterium | reverse complement strand
GCGATAAACTAAATTTTAATTATAAAGATTATCCCTTTGAGAGTGCTAATGACTACGCTCTATTCTTTTCTTATGGTCAAAAAATGAATTTTGCTTCACTAGGCGCGTCAGTGAAGTTGATAAGAAATGATCAGGTAGCCGGTTTTTCAAGCCTTGGTATCGGAATAGATTTAGGGTTGTTGAAAAAGAATATTTGGAGGGATGCAATGCTCGGGTTAAAACTTCAAGACGCGACAGGTACATATATAAGCTGGAGTACCGGCAAGGAAGAGTTTATATATCCCACTCTCAAGATTGGGGTGGGCTATCCGTTTCGTATAGAAAATATGAATAGTGTTTTGTTTCTGGCGGTTGATGGCGATTTCAGGTTTTCAAACAGAAGACAAGGGGCTCAATTCTGGCTCGGAAGAGCCAGCGCTGATTTTCATATTGGAGCTGAACTGTTTATTAGAGAACTTGTTGCTCTGCGCGGAGGGTTGGATATGGGAAGGCCAACAGCGGGAGCCGGATTCCTTCTCGAAGACTTTGGGAATTGGAATGTATCGTTGGGATTTGATTACGCTTTGTTGGTTCACGATGTTTTTGATACTACACACAGGGTTTCAATGCTGATTTCTTTTTAATAGATTCTGCTATTAATTTTTCATTGAGAAAAAGGGTGGCTAATTGAAAGTTCTTTCATTTATCCTTGCCGGAGGTTCCGGAAAAGAACTAGGTGTTCTTACAAGGCACAGGGCGAAAACGGCGATCCCGTTTGGCGGAAGATACCGGATAATAGATTTCTGCCTGAGTAATTGTGCAAATTCAGGAGTTATGGATATTTGCGTCCTTGCTCAATTCAATCCAAAATCATTAATAAAACATATTGGTATGGGAAAACCCTGGGATCTGGATCGTAAAACCGGAGGAGTTTATATTATGCAGCCCTCCTTCAACGGAAAAATTGCCGAATGGTACAAGGGGACAGGCGACGCTATTCTACAGAATATTGACCTGATTCGTGATTCAAATGCTGATTTTGTGCTTATATTGTCAGGTGATCAAATTTACACAATGAATTATCAGAATGTTATCAAGCATCACCTTAAATCTTCAAAACCGGTTACAGTTGTTTGTAAGAAGATTGATCTTTCAAGGGATCAATGTCTTGGAAGGGTAAAACTTAACAAAAACGGGGATATCGTCGATTTTCAGGAAAACCCCAGCTCTTCAAGATACGAATACGCATCCCTTGGAATATATCTTTTTAACAGGGAGTACCTTATAAAATCTCTTGATAATAATCCGCTTGACCTGGTTTTTGACATACTCATACCAGGAGTAAAAGACAAAATGGTTACATGTTACGAATTTGAATCATTTTGGGAGGACATCGGCTCCTTATCAATTTATTATCAAACATCTATGAGGTTGTTAAAGGATCGATCATTTTTGCTTGATAAAGAATTGCCGTTGTTTACAAGAAACACTGGGCTTCCGCCGACAAATTTTGTTTCAGGGTGTAGCGTCAAAAATTCAATTATAGCGGATGGTTGTACAATTGAGGGA
>JAUXHZ010000137.1 GCA_030621255.1 Candidatus Latescibacterota bacterium | reverse complement strand
AAAGGAGTTCAGAAAATGATGAAGCCATTGCCCGATAAAGATATTGAGTGTTTCGCCGACATTTTGAGAGTATTAGCGAATCCGGCGCGGTTGAAACTCATAAATATACTTGTAACGGGTGAGCGCATGGTCACGGAGCTATGTGAAGAGTCCGGGCTTAAACAATCATTGGTTTCGCAGCAGTTAAAAAATCTGCGTTTGAATTACATTCTTGATCGAAGGAAGGAGGCACCGCACGTTTATTATAAACTGAAAGAAAGGAATATTACAAACCTGCTGCAGTGTCTTAAAAAATGTGAAAGAGAAAGATAAGATCAGATTTTCAACCGTTAATGTGTTTCAGGAGGTATAAAATGAGCGACAAGGTTTTAAATGTGTCCGGCGATGATTTTCAATCAGAAGTTCTTGATTCAGATATTCCTGTGCTGGTCGATTTTTGGGCTCCATGGTGCGGGCCGTGCAAGATGATCGGTCCAGTAATGGAAGAACTTATAGGAGAATACGGTGGTACGGTTAAATTCGCAAAGATCAATACGGATGAAGAACGTGAGATCGCGATAAAATACGGAATAATGAGCATACCGAATCTCAAGATTTTCAAGGGTGGAGAAGTTGTTGATTCGATGGCGGGCGCCGCGCCTAAGGAGTACTTAAAGGCTTTTATTGATAAGGCTATTGGTGTCTGAATATAAAAAATTATAAGGTGGACGAGGCGGTAACATCGGTATTGACACTATCTGTTGCCGCCTTTTTTCTTGTTCCGGTTTTTATAAAACAAAAAATGATGGCTTTGCAAAATTTGCCCCCTTGATTTATAATTCTATTGGGATTTCCGAGCACTCGTCCTATTTTACTTCCGTGAGGGAAAGAGATTGATAAAATACGTTAAGGGAAATAATTTCAGGAGGAAGATAGAATGAACAAATCAGCTTTAATAATATCGATTATTTCTGCGGTTCTGCTGACCATTGGCTGCGGTAGCCCTGTGGACAGAGGGCAAACCGGGCTGGTAAAACTCAATGAGAAGGCCTATGCATATATTGCCGTTGACCCTTCATCTGAAAATGGCCTCGGCGCTAACGCGGGATTCGTGATAGGAACTAAAGGGGTACTGGTTGTTGACTCCAGGCATACCCCGAAACTTGCCCGCGAATTACTCGGGGCAATTAGAACTGTTACAGATCTTCCAATCATCTATCTCGTTAACACTCATTATCATCCGGCCAATGTCTGGGGCAATTCGGTTTTCAGGAAAGAGGGCGCTGTTATTATCGCACGTCCTGAGACAATTCGTGATATTAAGAAATACTCGCCTTTGTACATGAGTTATTACAAGGACAGGGATCCTGTAAAATATAAAGAACTGCAGAATATCGAAATCGTTCTTCCTGATTCTGTTATGGAAGACGATTTAACCCTGGATCTGGGATCCACAAAAGTCACTTTAAAATATTTCGGGCCGGCACATACTGAGGGGGATTGCATTGTCTCAATTGACGAGGGTGGAATAATCTACACGGGAGGCATTCTCAGCAAGGGATATCATCCTAATCTTGCTGACAGGGGTGTGGATTTTGACAATTGGTTAAAGGTGCTTGAAATATTTGAGGGAATGAACCCGGAATACCTTATTCCCGGGGAAGGAAGGATATGCACAAAGGAGGATGTTGAACTGGAGAGGAAGTACATTGTCTCTTTAAGGAATATGTGCAGAGAAAAAATCAGGAAAGCTGTACCGGTTGCTGACGCGATTTCATCTATATCCGCGGAAGGTGTGATGCCAGGTTCAGAGAATTATCTCCATAAGAACATTCTTTCATTCAATATCCGTTCTATTTTCCAGCACGAAGTAGTTTCTACGGTTAACCCTGATTTCAAGTTTATTTTCCCTTCTGATTTTCGCGCGGGCGGAGGAGGGGGAAACAGAAATGCCGGGCGTATCTTCTGGGCAAGGCAAACGGAGAAGGGATATGAGGAAATAGAGGTTCAATGGCAGCCAACCTTCCTCAAAGATCTGATCATGCAGGATATTTACGACCGGGCCGAAAATTTTAAATGCACCGCTCAGGAGAGGGAGCTCAAGTTAAAGAGCAAAAAAAGGGTCGTGATAGGGGAAAAATCGCTGAAGGGAGCTCATGGAGCCTGGTTTCATGAAACAGGGAAGGTCAGTCTCCGCGGATGGTGGACACTGACGATGGTTCTTGAAGAAGGCAAATTGTATACTATTCTGTGCGCGACGACTGCGGGGGGAAGAACCGGCCTAGAAGAAGAAAATATCAAAAGGCTTGAAGCGATAGCCTCTACTTTTCAGATAATTTCTGAAGTGGAAACAGACAAAGCAAGATAGAATTCTTACGAGCCGCGCACACTATGCTCCATATTTTTTCAGCATCCCGGCGTTAGCCAGGGCTAACTCCATAATTGAAACAGCCGGGAAAATCCCAAGGCTGCCACGGTCGCATTCTTCCTCACTGAAACCTTTAGCGGCATCCCTTCCGCATATATTCGAATGTATCAGGAATGGCACGGGATGCCACGAGTGGCCTTTAAGAGCGCATGGCGTTGAGTGATCCCCCGTTACAATCAGGACATCAGGCTTAAGATCGAGAAGGGCGGGAAGATTGGAGTCGACATCTTCAATTACCCCCTTTTTCTTTTCGAAATTGCCGTCTTCTCCATAGGAGTCCGTTTTTTTGATATGAATGAAGAAGAAATTGTAGCCGTCATTGTAAATAGAACGTAAGGTTTCAAACTCCTCCGCGGGGCTGAATCCAGTATCAACCAGCTTCATTCCGCACAATTTGGCGACGCCGCGGTATAGCGGATAGGCGGCGATAGCGACAGGATTCAGGTTGTATCTGTCCTGAAATGGTTCAATATCCGGTTTCTTCGATATTCCTCTCATGAGTACCGTGTTCGCCTTTTCCTCGTCAGAGAGGATTTCGTTGGAACGCAGTATAAATTTTGTAATTATTTCAGCGGTGTATTTTGCTTCATCACAACGGGGCTTGGGCGGATATGGTTTTTTACCTGTAAGCTGCGGGTCAGTTTCTTCTATATCCGGATTGAGCCCCTTGCCTCTTAAAACAACGCCGAACCTGTATTCCCGGACGGGCATTACGATAATTTCTACGCCGTCAATTTCTTTGATACTTTCATTTAGTTTTTTGCATATACGCACTCCTTCTTCATGGGGAATACGTCCTGCGCGCCGGTCTGTAAGTATTCCCTCACTATTCATCGTCGCGAAGTTTCCGCGTATTGCCACGTCGGTTTTCTCGAGATCAAAATCGACGCCGGTAACTTCAACTGCGCCGCGGCCCACATCATTTTGGGGCGACAGAGGGTCATATCCAAAGAGGGCAAAATGGGCCGGGCCGCTGCCGGGCGTGACTCCAATCGATATAGGAAGGCTTCGGCCGCACGCTCCCTCCGCGGCAAGTCTGTCAAGATTGGGAGTATTGGCTGCTTCGAGCGCCGTTGCTTTGAACCGGCTGTTTCTTATACCACCTAGTCCATCTAAAAGCAGCATCACAATTTTTGTGCCGGCAGGCCTGAGTAGATCATGAATCATAGTTATCCCCTTTTTGAAAGGCTATAATATCACCTTACTTAGTTAATAGCCTTAAAATCTTTTACCATCCATTTTCTGGCAAGCAGTAATCCAATAGGGGTGATAATCGCGATTGATCCGTAGATGAGCCACATGAAACCCGTATGCATTTCTGCTGGAATTGTATCTATAGGGCAATAGTGTACCAGGAACCATCCGGAGTAAAATCCGGTTACAACTTTTGTCAGGAACCATGGGAATTGGCCTACTCCCATATACAGCCCGGTTTTGCCTTCTGGAGCTATTTCGGCGATCCATTGCAGGAAGCGCGGTTGCCACATAGCTTCACCTATTGTCATCAGTAATATATATGTCAGAAACAGAAATAAATTCGGCCCTAAGGTAAGCAGGAATGTCGGTAATGCCATCACAGAGGTTCCGAGAATCATCATCCTGTAGATGTTTGCTTTAGCTGTCAATCCCGCGACAAGAGGGGTTAAAAAGAAAATCAGAATGGGATTAAGATTAGTAAAGATTTCAAAGTATTGTGAAACTACCGTGCCGTCGAACGCGCGATCAAGATAATAGGGAAGTGTTAACCAGTTATGAGCGAAGAGGGTCTGGACCGGAATCAGAATAAAAATAAAAAATGAAAAATGTTTGTTTCTGAAGGGGTGATAGGGACGCTTTTTCAAATAATCTGTAACGGCAGCAAACAGCATCACCACGAATAAGATAAAGGCAATATCAATTGTAACTTTTAACCCGAACAGAGTAAGTTTGAAGATTCGATTAATTGAATTTTCGAATCCCGGGCCTGAAAGGAGAAAGAACCCGACAGCAGCGGCTATGTAGCCCATAATC
>JAUXHZ010000341.1 GCA_030621255.1 Candidatus Latescibacterota bacterium | reverse complement strand
GTCCAGAGAGGATGAAGAGGATAACAGGACGGAAGGAGTTCTGGCTTCGCGTTACCTTAGGGAATTCAGGCTCCGTGCTGAAGCAGTTCCAAATTCTTCTTTCAATATCTCCTGGGAAGCGGCAAAGGGGCTTAATCGCAGCTGTTCAGAGAACCTTGCGGCTCAGAATTACAGCGTTAAATCATTTCTCTTTTCGAATAAGTTCGGGTATAGATACGGATCTGATTCCAGGGTTTCGCTTGAATTTTCGTATGAGAAGAGGAGAGATGAGTTTTCGATGTCCAGCCAGCAATCTTTTTCCGCAAGGCCTTCTATGAGCATGTCTGCCGGGATGAATATTAATGTTTCCGCCTTCCTGAAAGTAACTTATACAGATATTAAAGAGGACGGGGGGCAGCCTCTTTTCTTTCTGGAAGAAGGCATGAGGCAGGATTGGAATCTAAACGGCAGATACCGTTTCGGGAAAAATATTACACTAGGTATAAATTATACGGGAAGAAGGGAAAAAGATTACAGAGAGGAGGTGAAAACTGTACATGTTTTCAAGGTTGAGAGCCGCGCTTCTTTTTAGTCTTTTGTTAGCTGGATTCTTTTTTACCGATGCCGATGCTGACATTATAAAAAAGATCGCGTGGTCAGGATTAACCCTATTTGATAAGGAGAAGGGAAGAGACCCCTCTTTTCTAAAGGAGGGAACTGTATATAGTGATTCTCTGGCAGATGTGGAGATAAACCGGCTCGATTCTCTCTATTTTTCGATCGGCCGTCTCGCCGCCCGAATATCGGTTGATACGTTACAGAGAGATTCCGGTATAGATTTGAATATTATGATTGTGGAAGGAGAGCAAACCCGGATAGGCGAAATAAGAATATCAGGAGATAAATCATTATTGACAGCTGAATCAGGAGGTTTGAATAGACTAAGAATTGGAGATCCATTCTCTCCTGAAGGTTTAAAGCTTTTAATGAGTAATAGTTTGGATCTTTACAACAATTCCGGTTATCCCTTCGCGCAGATATGGTTAACCGATTTTCGATTTGAGGGAAAGGAAAACAAAGTTGATATTTCATTTTCAATTGTCAGCGGTGAAGAAGCGTTGCTTTCCGGAATTATATTTGATGGACTAACAAGAACAGATAGTTCAGTGGCAGTTATGGCGTCACGTGTAGATATCCCGAAGAAATTCAGTGAAGAGATAATTGAAAATGCCGCGAAGAATCTTGAGGCAAGCGGGCTTTTTAAGGCCGTCGGAAAAGAACGTATTAACAGAAATGGAGAAGGGGAAGTTGTCCTTGTGTTTCCGGTTGAAGAAAAAAAGAGCAGTAATTATTTTCAGGGGGCGTTCGGATTTTCCCGAAAGGATAATAATGAGTATGAAATGAACGGCCGCGTGGATATTCAGCTTGATAATATAGCGGGCACCGGAAGAAAAGCGGGTTATTTCTGGCTTAACGATGGAAGAAAATATTCTAAGACGAAAATAGAATATCATGAGCCCTTTTTGTTTTCGAAACCGGTTGCTGTCTCTTTTTCCGTAGAACAGGTTGTTGAAGATTCTCTCTACAATATGCATTCCGGACTGATTGAATTGAAATTTCCCTTTGGCCCCTGGGGGTTTAATAGTTTGATCGGGTTTTCAGGCGACAGAAATGTAATTCCCTCAGGGGGTGAATTGAGCAGGAGTGTGAGACAGCGCTATAGAGTGGGACTGGAAAAGGGCTCGGGTTCAGTTTTCAGGGCAAACTGCCGGATAGAAGGAGGGAGAAGAAAAAATTATACAAGGGATGGAGGAACACAAATAGATTGGCAGTATCTGTATTCTTTTAATCTTTTCCTGACAATACCTACAA
>JAUXHZ010000347.1 GCA_030621255.1 Candidatus Latescibacterota bacterium | reverse complement strand
TCGAGTGATCAAAGCCGTAAACCTCAGCCGGTTTCAAAAAATCGGCCATGAGATTGGTTAAATATCCATTACTGCATCCTATGTCCGCGTATTTTATCTCCCGGCGATTCTTCAATCCTTCTTCTTCGATCACAGTGTAAATATGACGCAACCGCTGTCTGTGCGGAAAATTTTTGAACGATCTGTCTTTATATGTTCTTGAATGATCTATTACCATCAGGCTCTTTCTCTGGGCAGTAATTAAATAATATCCATTTTTATAATTATTTCTCCGCCTTTATCACGACAAATGATCCTTCTCCATAACCTTCCTTTGTCGGCTCAACACTTTTCACCAGGGACATTTCATCAAAAAGTGTTTGATTAAAACTGAAATTCTTAAAGCCACCCTTTTTTAAATTAGATATTATTTCATCTACCGTATAGAAAGTGGCCGTTCTGTAAAAAACACTTTCCTCCTTGTGCCGCTGGTATAATTTCCCTATAGCACTATTTCTTTCGATGAATCCAATTATTAATAAACCACCAGTTTTTAATACACGATAGGCTTCCCGGAAAGAGAGCTCAATATCATCTACAAAACAGATAGTGGTTACCATTAACGCAAAATCAAATTGTGAATCATCAAAATCAAGATTTTCCGCTACCCCATGGATAACTTTAATCCCTTTCCTGCAGGCGATCTTCCCCATCTCTTTCGATGGATCAACCCCTATCTCTATACCTAATGGCACCGCGAAACGTCCACTCCCTACACCAATCTCAATGCCATTCTTTCCCGTTGGTAATTGTTCCCTTATAGCCTGAAGCTCTGACTGAAAAACAAATTTATTCTTTTCGAACCAATCTTCATACCTTGCTGAATATTCTTCAAAAGGATTGTATTTTGTCATAATTTGTCTCCTGAGTATATTGAAAACTGGGCTGTGAGCTTTAATTCGTCAACTCCAGTCGTCAATATGCAGGCGCCGTGCGCAGCTCCTCTAGATATTTATACCTTTAAGTACAATATCTCCTTCTTTGACACCAATGTCATCGGCAATAACCCGGCACTTTGCCTTCAGCAGAAAGAATATAAGGCCTTTCTCTTCGGAAAGCCCCTCATAATTACCCTGTCCCTTGCTGATTACAAATTTCGATTTCCGGTATAGCTCTATGAATTCAGAACTGCATGTTTCAAGAACAGTCCCGGGAGCGCTTGTTCCTGACGACAATATAGGCGCGACCTTGTCGATTCCCGCCTCTATGGCATCCTCACGTGTTACGTCATTTATAACGGGTATTTCTCTGACAACATATATAACCGGTTTCTTTATTTCCTCGATTAAAATCCTGTCGAAAACAGATTCTCCGGCATTATCACCAATATAGAGAATTTTATCGGTTTTATCCAAATAATGCTTGAACTTTTCATAATCGAATATCGCGAAATCCTTTTCTAAAACTACATCGATTTCCTCTTCGATATCAAATTTTTTATTCACCCCGAAATCTATCACATTGCCGGCAATCGCGAGTCTTATAGCCGTAAGGAGGCTGTCATCCGAGCTTCCAACTTTTTTCTTCAGAGATGGATACAACTCTAAGGCTTTTGAGATATTCTTTCTTTTTATTTCTTTGTATGGGTCAAATTCTCCGGTAATTCTGCTTACTTTCTCATAAATCATCATTCCTGTCTCCGGCGGTGTATTTTCAACAGGAATATCTCTCAGCACGGTCCCCACCTCATCGAGAAGTCTCTTTAATTTTTTCTCATCCCCTGTTACCATCCGCCCCGCACG
>JAUXHZ010000091.1 GCA_030621255.1 Candidatus Latescibacterota bacterium | reverse complement strand
GGATCCACTCTCTCCGCCAGATAGACCATTGCCTCCCTGGTAAATGCCGCGACCTTAACCAGCCCCGCCGCATCGATTTTGTCAACCGTGTCCGTGGGCCTGTGATAATCTTCATGAGGGCCGGAAAAAATCTGTACTGCCGGAACACCGGCTTCAATAAAACTGACTTGATCACTGGCATCCAGATCCTGCGTGACCATCTCCGATTCAACCCCAGTGACATAGCTGCTCCCCATAAATATATGCCTCCACTCACGCGCGCTCGAGCTGTTGAGCACAAGCAGTTTCCCATCTCCGAGCCGTCCTACTGTATCAAGATTTAATACTCCGATACACCTCTCTGCCGGAAACCGTTTCATATTCCCGACATAATACTTGGAACCGCGAAGGCCGCTTTCTTCGGCAGTAAAAGCTGCAAATACAATATTCCTGTCCGGATTAAGGCTTTTTCCGAGTTGCTCGGCAAGTTCGATCATCACCGCAACCCCGCTGGCGTTATCGTCAGCGCCGGGGTGAATCCTGCCCTTATTCCCGCTGAATACATCAGGCCAGCCGTATCCCAGGTGGTCATAATGCGCGCATACAATAACCGATTCCTTTTTTAAGCCTTCTTTCGTGCCGGGCAGCACTCCGATAACATTCCTGATTCTGCCCCTTTCCCCTCCGGCATCAATCACATCCTCCCAGGACTGGTAAAAAGTGTTATTGTCTCCGCCAGGTTTAAGCCCCGCTCTCTCAAACCGGCCCGCTATATATTCAGCGGCCTTTTCTATTCCTTCCGAGCCGAGCCCGCGCCCCTCGAGTCCGTCGCTTGCCAGATATTCAACATGCCCCGTCATTCTTTCGGCGGAGAAGGCCGGTGCAAGGTCGGCCAGCGCTTCTCTTTCGGGGAGTTCCCTGATAAACTGATTTTCATCACGCCCCTCGCCCCAGGAAATCACTGAGGCCATCGGGGAATCAACCGCCTCCCAGTTACCCTTGGCAATATTCGTCGGCTCATCACCCTCGAAGGCTAAATAACTGTATTTTCCGTAATGCGGCAACTTCCTTGCTAATCCCCCAACAGCCTCGCTATCGCCTATTGTGAGCCACATCAGAACAGATTTCGGATTCCGTGGATGACGGACTGAAATCACAAAGCTGTTAGAATCCCGGCCAAGTGTCATATCCCCGAACTGAACACTCTCCCCTGATATTTCAGCATTATAGCCCTTAATCCCTTCTTCTATCAGTTTTCTATAACTATTTTCCCAGCCGAAGATCCAGACGGCCTTATCTGCCGGCACTTCGCTCATCTCATTGTCCCGCTTGATTTCAATCTTCAAAGAATTGTCGGCAGCCCATATTCGCGCAAGCTCGGAATAACTTTCCAAGACCGCCGCATCCGCCCCGGACGGGAGAAGAATTAGAATATTGTCGGAACCATAAGCCTTCGAGAGAGAGGGAGGAATCTCATTATGATGCAGTTTGCGGAATATATCGAACTCCGGGTCGATTCTTAAATAGAATGGCTTATCCTTAAAAGTAAACTCAAAGACTTCTTTCTTTTCAGTCATCAGAACCTTTTTTATCTCGATATTGTCCTTGAATGAAATCGCGATGGGGATATCAAGAAAATAAGGTTTCTCGCTCTGTACCTGCTTAAGTGTAATCTTTAGAATATGCCCGTTCTTGTCACGCCCGGTTTCAACGCCTGAAAGCCTGAGTTCCGGCGCCCCCGTTCTTGTAACCCATTGCTTAAAGAAAGGTTTGAAATCGATCTCAGTTACAGATTCGAATGCCTCGCGAATATCATCGTAAGAAGCATGTTCGAATATGCTGCCGCGGTAGAAAGCCCTTACTCCCTCTATAAAAAGCTCGTCACCCACATTCTGCCTCAGCATATTCCACATCATCATAGCCTTCCCATACCCCACCGCCTCTGTCGCGGCATCGCTCCTGGAGATAAATTTACTTATGGGAAAATCATTTTTGCTATTTACATAATCGGTGTATCTCTGCAGTTTCCCCCGCCTGTATTCAGCTCCCTGCCCGCGCTGCTCCTTGATCAAATGATCGGCCATATAAACGGTAATACCCTCACACCAGTTTCCGTTATCGAAATCAACGTAAACGCTGTTTCCCCACCAATTGTGAAGAAGCTCATGGGGATATGACGAATGAAGTATGAAGGGAAAACGAATCACCTTTTCGCCGAGGAGCGTAAAAGAGGGCATCCCATAACCTGTCTCCCAGAAATTTTCGACAAGCGCGAACTTTGAAAATGGATAGGGCCCGATTAATTCGCTGTACATTTCCATGTACTGCACCGTCGTTTCGAGATACTTGCCGGCGAGATTTTCGTCACAAGTCCTGAGGAAAGCCATCACATCGACAGCGCCCGCTGAGCGTGAATATTCACAGAATTGTGCCGCGATCAGATAGATCTCCTCCATGGGCTTCGAGCAATTCCAACGGGCAATTCTCCTTCCGCCCTTTACCTCATGAAGAGTTCTTTTGCCCTGGCTTACAACATCCCACCCTTCAGGTACCGACGCGGTAAGTTCAAATGTGATAAAACGATCATCAAAGGAGGGTACCCACCACGTTGAACCGGACAAATAGACACCTTCGTCCGAAATGATGCCCGGTGTCTGACTGAACCCGCGCGCGTATTCAGACCCCTGCTGTTCAATAGTATAATGAATCCTGCCGCTGAAGGTTAAATCCAGAACTAAATCCCCCGGCGGTATTTCATTAATTAGAATCCTGTATCTGTTTTTCCTGATACCCGATCTATCAAAATCTTCCCGGTCCATCCCTATATCATTCATCCCCACACCTTCTTCGACAAGCTCAACTGCAACTCCCGGGGTAGTGGATACGACATCGAGATCTCCGAGAAGCATGAATGTCATAGAGGATGATATCATTCCCCCGGGCAAGGTTATCCTGTCTGAAGCATCGATAAAATTCTTTTCCGGATCGATAGAAAGTGATAGTTCATGATGGATCACACTCTCATGGGCCGAAAGGTGTCCGGCTATTACCAGAAAAAGGCTGAGTATAAGAAACGGGAATCTCTTCAACATAATTTTCTCCAGTCCTAAAGTCATAAACAGTTACAAAAAAAGATTTCAGAAGCGGATTATACCAGTTATCTCCTGCTTACTGAAATATTTTCTTGTCCCGATAGAGAAAGAGCGATGTTGACCTGAATTTGCAATTCCTGTAAACTGTCTGTCTAACTGAGCATAACCGGATAGAACTATTGATCGGCCGGTGAAAGGAAAAAATCATGAGAAGAAAGAATTTCTTGAGTCTGCTTGTGTTGATTGCTTTTCTAATCATACCTTTGACAATTCAGGCGGCAGGGGAACAAGATGGATCGATTCCATCATCATTATTGAACAAAATGCGTGAAACAGTAATAGACAAGGGAAAAATAAACGCCATCAGCAACAATGAAATCAAAAAACTTCTACCGAACCGTTCAAATGTCGGTAAAACCGATCATTATTTTTCAGTAAGGCTCGATATTAAAGGGATCACGGATCAGAAATCAACCGGGCGCTGCTGGTTATTTACGAGTTTAAATGTAATCAGGCAGAAGGTCAGGGAAAAATTCAATCTGGAGAGTTTTGAATTCTCTGAAAATTACCCATTTTTCTGGGATCAACTCGAGAAGTCCAACCTCTTTCTTGAAGGTATCATTGAAACACGAGATAAGGATTACACGGAAAGAAAAGTCGAATGGCTTTTTAAGAATCCGATAAATGACGGCGGCGTCTGGAACTTAGCAGTTACAGTGATAGAAAAATACGGCCTTGTTCCACTGAGTGTTATGCCTGAGACTCATCACAGCTCCAATACCAGGGATATGAGAAACATTCTCAGAATGAAACTTCGTGAAGACGGTATCCGTCTTCGCCGGATGCACAAACAGGAAAACCCGATCGAAGCGCTTCGGAAAGCCAAAGAAGAAATGTTGATCGATATTTATAAATTGCTCGTTTACCACCTTGGCGAACCCCCCGCGGAATTCACATGGCGTTACAAGGACGAAGACGACAAAATCAGCAAATCAAAGAAATATACTCCCGTTGAATTCTTCAAAGAAACAGTTGATGTTGATCTGAAAGACTACGTCATGCTGATGAACGATCCCACACGCCCATATCATAAACTCTATGAAATAGAATATGACCGCAACATGGTTGAGGGCTTCAACTGGAAATACATAAATCTTCCAAACAAGGATCTAAAAGAATTCGCGAAAGCGTCTCTTTTAGACGGAGAGGTGATGTATTTTTCCTGCGATGTCGGCAAACAGCTAAACCGTAAGGAGGGGCTCCTGAGTCTGGATAACAATGATTATGAAGCCCTGTATGGAATTAAATTCGGCATGAACAAAAAGGAGCGTATCCTAGCCTCCGCGAGCGGCTCAACACACGGAATGGCTCTTGTCGGTATGGAAACAGCTGAAAAAGGAAAACCAACAAAATGGCTCCTTGAAAACAGCTGGGGCAAAGAAGAGGGGCAAAAGGGTTTTGTTACCATGACGGATCAGTGGTTTGATGAATATATGTTCAGAATTGTAATTCACAGGGAATATATTTCATCAGATGTCCTTGAAATCCTCAAGGAAGAACCTGTTCATCTTCACCCATGGGATCCGATGTTTCTGCCGGCCGAAGATAAATAACCAGGAAAGGATAAATATGTCAGATTTAGTCAGTAGATTTATTGAGTATGTCAAGATCGATACAACATCCGATGAAGAATCGAATGAGAGCCCCAGTACAAAGATCCAGTTTGATCTGGCCGAAAAACTGGCCGATGAACTTGTTGCTCTCGGACTGGAAGAGATCGCTGTTGACGAACACTGCTATTTAACGGCTACACTCCCCAGCAATATAGACAGAGAAGTGCCTGTTATCGGATTTTTAGCCCATCTCGATACATGTCCGGAAGTATCCGGCGCTGGGGTCACGCCCCGGATCATAGAAGACTACGACGGAAATGAGATTGTACTAAACGCGGAAAAAAATATTATCCTGTCCCCTGAAGATTTTCCGGAGCTGAAAAATTATGTCGGGGACACTCTCATTACTACCGACGGAACAACCCTTCTCGGCGCCGACGACAAAGCCGGAATCGCGGAGATAATGTCCGCTTTAGAACACCTGATTAAAAACCCTGACATCAAACACGGTACTATCAAGATAGGATTTACCCCCGATGAGGAAATTGGAAAGGGAACTGATCATTTCGACGTGAAAAAATTCGGGGCGGATTTCGCGTATACTCTTGATGGAGGAAAGATTGGAGAACTCGAGTTCGAAAATTTCAATGCCGCGAAAGCTGTAATAACCATTAAGGGGCTCAATATACACCCGGGGTATGCCAAGAACAAAATGATCAACTCCACACTTATCGCTATGGAATTCAACTCGATGCTCCCTGTGAATCAAACACCCTTCTACACGGAAAAAACCGAGGGATTCTTTCACCTTATAAAAGTAAACGGCGATGTGGAGGAAACCAAACTCGTTTATCTCGTCAGAGACCATGACATGGAGAAATTCAAGACAAAAAAGGAACTCGCCGGGAAGATCGGAGATTTTCTCAACCACAAGTATGGAG
>JAUXHZ010000195.1 GCA_030621255.1 Candidatus Latescibacterota bacterium | reverse complement strand
TCGCCCTGAGACAGCTGTGGGATCAGTTCGACTCCAAGACGGGGAATGAGTAAAAGAGAAAGTCCGAACAAGGCAAGAGAGATGAATATTATCCTTCCCTTGTGAAGCAGGGACCATTTGAGGAGTTTATGGTACCGGGTCTCAAGGTTATCGTAACCGTTCCGAAAGAGTTTCAACATGGGGCTGAGGATAAAGGTGCTGATTTTTGACAAGAACCGAATAACGATGAGGATCATTCTCACAATAAAGACCGGGACAGAATTGAACAAAAAGATCCTGACCCGCCTGAAAAGCTTTCCAACCCTCGTTTTTGGTTCTCTCAGAACGGGAGCGGGCGCCTCCCTGGTTTTTCTTCCCTGAAGGGATGCGAGCATCGGGATCAGCGTCACCGCGACGACAAGTGACGCGAGGAGCGAAAATGTTACTGTCAGCGCCTGATCACGGAAGAGCTGGCCGGAAATCCCTTTCACGAAAACCAGAGGCAAAAAAACCGCTACGGTGGTCAGGGTGGAAGCGATTACGGCTGTGCCCACTTCACTGGCTCCGTCTCTTGCCGCATCCTGGACGTTTTTCCCCTTTTCCTTGTGGCGGGCGATGTTTTCCAGTACGACGATCGAGTTGTCAAGAAGCATTCCCATGCCGAGAGCGATTCCGCCGAGCGACATTATATTGAGAGTCAGGTCAGCTCCGTACATCAGATTGAATGTTGCTATGACGGAGACCGGGATCGACAGGGAAATAATGACGGTAGCCCAAAAATTCTGGAGAAAGAAAAAAAGTATCATTACCGCGAGAATGCCCCCGATTACTGCTGATAATATGACTTCGTTCACCGCCTGATTGATAAAAGCAGACTGGTCATAGACTTTTACAAGATCGTAATCTTCCGGCAGGATGCGTCTTACACGCGCCAGCTTTCTTTCAACCGCTCTTGCCACTGCGACAGTGTTTGCGTCACCTTCCTTGTAAAGGGCTATCTCAACCGCTTCAATGCTGTTAAGACGGGTTATGGCTTCACGTTCCTTGTATCCATGTTTTACATCCGCCACATCACGCAGATAGATCGGTTTATCGTCCTTTGTCGAGATTATGACATCTTGAATTTCCTTGATAGACTGAAACTGATTGAGTGTCCGGACGAGAAACCGCTGGGAGCCTTCCTCGAGCCGGCCTCCTGACAGATTGACGTTTTCTGCTCCGATTTGTGAGGCAAGCCGGTTGATGGGAAGATCGAGTTGAGCAAGACGCCCCTGATCGACAAGTATCTGAATCTCGTCCTCGAGCCCCCCGCTAACCTTTACAGCCGCAACGCCCAGCGCTACCTCGAGTTCTTTCTTGATTTCTTCCTCAGAGAACCGTCTGAGAAACTTCAGGTCCTTTTCGTTAAAATCATTGTTCGCTGCGTCTTCCTGACCGGCGGCCGACGTGTCCTCGGGCGCGGCTTTTTTGAAAAATCCGAAACGCATGATGGGATCGAGAGAAGGATCGAATCTGAGAATCGCCGGACGCTGGACATCAAGCGGCAGTTCGAGGATATCGAGTTTTTCTCTCACGTCAAGTCCGGCATAATCCATATTTGTACCCCACTCGAATTCGAGAATAACATCTGATTGTCCCGAGCGGGATATTGAGCTGACCCTGTTGACATTCTTGACTACTCCCAGAGCTTCCTCTATAGGCTTCGAGATCAGGTTCTCTATCTCGGCCGGGGCCGCGCCGGGATATTGGGTCCGGATAGTAAGTGTGGGATAAGTGAGTTCGGGCAGGAGATTGATCTTGAGTCTCAGGAACGAAACGAACCCGAAAAGAACTACGGCAAGGGTGAACATAGCTATGGTCACACGACGCCTGATAGAGATGTCAATTATCTTCATATTATTTTCCGTCAGTCATTAACGATTTTTACCCTGACACTATCCTTGAGGCTTCCCTTCCCGGTTGTTACCACAGTGTCTTCAGAAGAGATGCCTTCGAGTATCTCAACATGTGTCGTATTTGTATATCCGATCTTGATATTTTGCCTGTAAGCTACGCTGTCTCTTACGACATAGACAGCCGATTCCCTATCTTCCGAAATAATGGCATCCTTTGGTATCTTAAGCGCGTTCGTGTGGACATCGTAAATGATCTTTACCCTGGCAAACATACCGGGCCGGAGCCTTCCGAGAGCGTCGTTTGCCTCGATCGTCACCTTCACTGTACCGGTTTGCGGATCGACGATAGGGCTTATGCGCTTAATATGTCCATCAACTTCCTCGTTATCGATAGCATCAACGCCGAGTTTTACGCTGAGTCCGGGCCGCAGTTTTCCCAGTTGCCGCTCGGGAACGTGGAGAACGGCAATGAGAGGATTCATGCCGGAGACCTTGAAAGTGGGCTGGTTCGGCAGAACCATATTGCCTATCTTGACACGCCGTTCCGCGACAACGCCGCTGATCGGCGTTCTTATAGCGGTGTAGCCGAGATTCAGCCTCGACATCTCATAGGTGGCTTTCTGCTGCTCATATTCATATTTTGTCTGCTGGAATATTTCCGTGCTGATGAGTTGTTTCTCGTGCAGGTTCTTATTGCGTTTATAGTTGTTCTCAAGCTTTTTCAGGTTCGCTTCAGCCTGGGCCAATTGGACCGATATCATTTCATCATCGAGATGTGCCAGAACGTCTCCGGCTTTTACGAATTCACCCTCTTCGACCATTATCTTTTCGACAACTCCCCCCACCTTGGCCACCACATCGGTTTCCTCTTCCGCCTCGATTGTTGCCGTCCCGGTGAAATATGCCGCAATATCCCCGATAGTGACTATATCTATCTCAACAGGAACAACGAGTTTTTCTTTCTCGTCTTTCGTCTCGGAATGAGAATTCCCGCCGCATCCGGAAGCCTGAAACCCCAGGGCGAGAAAGAGAAAAACCAATAACAGGTTGTAAAGCCTTTTCATTATATCATCTCCCTTAACATGACGGAATATTCTTCATGTAGTGAATACGGCTGTGTATATATAATGTTTCATATTCGAATAATTCTGCTTCATGCTTTTCTGAAAGCTGCTCCGCGATCCGCTATAGAAAGAATTGGAACATCCAGTAGATATAATGTATAAATAGAAGAGAAGATTAAGTAAATATCCCTTGCTGATAACAAGCTACAGGTGTGAGCTGAAGAAAGGACAACTTATGAAAGCGAGTATATGGGCTGTTATGACAATGACTGCGTTCATGATCCTCGCAGGGTGTTCCGGCGATTCCGTTAAACAGCATACAATTGAGCAGTTTATGAATATTGAGCATGTTTCCGGAGGGGCATTCTCGGAAGATGAGAGCAGGCTTCTGGTTACAAGTGATAGAACAGGGATACACAATGCTTTCTCCATAGACGTTGAGAGAGGGAAAGTGAAACAACTCACAAAATCGGAGAAAAATTCGGTTTTCGCCCTTTCATATTTCCCAGCAGATGACCGCTTTCTATATTTGAGCGACAAGGGGGGCAATGAAATATATCATATTTATTTGCGGAAGAGAGATGGGGAAATCGCGGATTTGACCCCTTGGGAAAATGCCAGATCTGTTTTTTACGGTTGGAGCTATAACGGGAAGAACATTATTTTTGGTTCAA
>JAUXHZ010000233.1 GCA_030621255.1 Candidatus Latescibacterota bacterium | reverse complement strand
AATATCGCTATTGTTTTCTTTTTTAGTTAACAAAAACGGGGATTGGTTTAATGAAAAAGAAAATGGTTAGCGTATTTGTGTATTTATACCAATAATAATGTTTTAATATTATTTAGAATGTGATATTTATATATAGTCAGCTTTTAACATGGGGAGAAAATGGAGAGCTATTTAAAAATCGTATTTATATCATTATTTTCTCTTATTCTGTATATTTATGCAGGATATCCTCTTGTTCTTTTTATTGCGGGCTTATTCAAAAGAAAATCAAAAATTGAAAATGAATCCGATCTTCCGTCAGTTGCTCTGATTATATCGGTTCATAATGAATACAAGATTATTAGGGACAAAATTGAAAATAGTCTCCAGCTTGACTATCCTCAAAACAAACTGCGAATAGTTGTAGCCAGTGATGGCTCTGATGACGGTACGATCGATATCATCCGGGAATATGCCGCCAGGAATGTAGTTCTGAAAGCATTTGAAAAGAGGAGCGGTAAAAGTGCCACTTTAAATAGAGCTTTAGTTGGCCTTGAGGATGATATTGTTGTGTTCTCAGATGCAAATGCCTTTTACAGGAAGGATGCTATCAGGAAACTCGCGTGTAATTTCAAAGATCCCGAGGTTGGATGTGTTGTGGGGAACCTAACTTACATTGACAGCGAATCGAATGTTGGTAAGGGGGAGAGCCTGTACTGGAGATATGAAGCCTTTCTTAATCGGCTTGAAAGCCGCATAAAGTCGGTTCTTGTTGCGACGGGGACCATTTTTGCAATAAGAAGAGAACTTTATCATCCTGTATGTGCCGATGTTGCCAATGATTTCCAGATTCCGGCGGATATCGCTTCCCAGGGTTTCGGAGTAGTATATGAAAGGGAAGCGGTTGCCACAGAAAAGGTGAGTACTTTCTTTACAGAAGAATTTAAGAGGAAGTACCGTATAATAATTCGTGGATTAACAGGATTCAGCTATCTCCGGAAGAATTCATGCGGAAAAAGGCGTATTTTCCAGTTCATTTCAAGAAAGTTGCTGAGATGGTGGATTGGGCCGATACTTCCCGTATTATTTGCAGTGAATCTCTTTTTGGTTAATGAGTCTTTGTTTTTGGGTCTTTTTGTGTTTCAGACTCTTTTTTATTTACTGGCATTGATCGGGTATATTACAGGTGGAGAACCAAAACAGAGTAAAATATTCTATATCCCTTTCTATTTCGTTATGGTGAATCTAGCGGCGTTTTCCGCTATTGTGACATATATATCAGGGAAAAGATTTTCAGTTTGGGATAAGGCTGAAACTACCAGAAATATTAATATATCTCACTTTCAGAGACATGATTTGGAGATAGTTAGTAAAAAAGAGAGTTCTTCACCGTCTCCAGACGAAAAATGGCGTAATAAATTTGAAAAAATTACTTGATTCATATCTTATAATGCTTATTTAGTATGCTCTTCCCCTATTAAAAACCCGCGACAAAATCATTTATTCCCGGAAAATTGAAACTTTTTTGAGTTTTGTGAATATATATAGTTAACAGAAGAAATCGGAAAAGTGTTTGCTAATCTGAGCGGGATGCTCAAAAGGAGGCGAAAGATATGAAACGCTTGTTGTTAACTGTACTTGTCATATTTGTTGGACTTTCATTCTCTCTGGCGAATTGCGCGTACGCGGGGAAAGCCCGTGTTGTGGTTACCGAAAAAGATGAAAATAAGGATGGCAAAAAGGCTTATCTCGGTATTTACATGTCGGATGTTTCTGATGAAATAATCGAAGATAAAGAATATCCGTATAATAAGGGTGTTTTGGTAATGGAGGTAATAGATGACAGCCCGGCAGAAGAAGCGGGGCTGCGTGCCGGTGATATTATTTATATCTTTGCCGGTGATAAGGTAGATGACACAAAAAATCTTTCGCGTCTGGTAAATGGGAAAACCCCGGGAGAAAAGGTTGAGATTGTCTTTTTCAGGGGCGGCAATAGAAAAAGGACTAATGCTAATCTCACTGGAAAGAAAAATGATTCTTATACCGTGCAATATAACTGGGAAGAATATGCTGAAAAGATGGGGAAAATGGGCGAACGTATAAATAGATCGATAGGCGGGGTTATAAATAAATATTTTGACGGAAACGCTATTGAAGGCCTCAAACTTTCTGATCTCGATGAAGACATAGCGCGATATTTCGATGTTGAAAAGGATGACGGTATCCTTGTAACCGGAATTTCCGGGGAAAGTCCCGCGAAGGAAGCCGGGATAAAAAGTGGTGATATTATTGTTGAGATTAATGGTGAAGAGATAAAATCGGTTGAAGATTATAATGAGATTTTAGGAGAGTGTGACAAAGAATTCAAACTGGTTGTTGTACGTAAGAAGAAGAAAATCGAGTTTCAGTTTAAACCGGAAGATCTTGAGCGCAAATACTTCGGATTACATAATAAGAGAATTTACAAGTTTGATATCCCGGAGGATGATGAAAGATTCCATATAATAACTCGAAAGGGTATTGATATGGAGAATAAGCTTAAGAAGATGGAGCCATTACATAAAGAGCTTGTAATCATACAAGAGGAAACAGGGAAATGTCTGAAAAAGAATCTTGAGGATATTCAAAATAAGGTTAAAGAGATGGAGAAACGTCTTAAAGAACTTGAAGATAAAAAGAATTGATCTTAGTTCCCCCATTGGAGGGCTTGCTAAAAGAGCGGGCCCTCTTTTCTAAATGCCGGCATATACCAGGCGTTTTCGGAGATACTGGTGCAGTAGCAAGTTAGTATCTTAATTATTGTCGTGAAGCCGAACGCGGTAAAACTATGTGAGGGTCTTTAAAATCCTTTGACAGTATAGGCAAAGTGGGCTATCGTTTAATTTGTTTAAAGCTAAATAAGAGTTTCGCAGCTTGAGGGGGATAGTGCGCAATTTTTACTTTATATGGGAGTGAAAAATGAATGAAATGGAAGAAAACAGCGGGTTCGAAAATGCTGAAACCCACAGGGAAGATGTGGGAGGGGGGGGATTTGTAGCCTCGCTCGGAGATATTTTTCTTGAGCCGAACAAAGTGTTTAAGCGGATAGATGCCGGGCTTCAATGGTG
>JAUXHZ010000082.1 GCA_030621255.1 Candidatus Latescibacterota bacterium | reverse complement strand
TAAGCATGGGACCAAAACTTGGCATATCGTATGAGTATAAAAAGGAGGGATGCAGGGTAATCTCTTTTCCTCCGGATATGCCATTTGCCGGGTGTCTTGATGAATTATCCAGGATTGATATCGAGCAGGCAGATAAAAACAGGCTCAATGAAATAGCCTTGGTGCCAAGCCTATACAAGAGGCTTGAAAGGATCGCTGATTTTCTGTCAATCTCCGATAATCCTTCACGTGATATCATCTATATTGCCTCCCTTGCAGGCAGTGGCAAACCTGCCGGGATTCAGTTATTTTATACTTTATTAGCTGCTGTAGCGCCTATCGATGCTATTGTCGAAAAGTATGCTGATTTCTTTAGTTTGCAACGGGTTATGCGGCAAATTGAAGATAAGGAAATTAGCGGAAAGGATCTGACGGAAAAAGAAGTATGGTTCAGGAAAAAGGTAATATTTCTTTCCAGTTCATACCCGTTGCCGGGTTCTTCCGACGCGGTAAATCCCTGGATGGAGTGGGAAAGAAATGTAAGAAAGGCATTGGCTGATCCTGATGAACGGTGGGATGAAGCGATACGAGAGAGAATCATGGCTGAGCTGGAGGCTAGACGTTTAAGAATTGGCCGGATTGCAGCTTCAATAAATCCTGAAGTACATAACAGCTTGTTAACTGGGTTGATGAATGAGAATGAGGAGATTAAGTGGATAAAAGAAACACTTGAAATGCCGGTTAGCCTTTCCGATGGTTCGACCCTCATTCTTCGAAACAGACTGGAGAATCAGTGGGAAGGAATAATTGATTCTTTGAAAGAGTCCGAAGCCGGGAAGCTGTTGGCAGACTTATTTGAATTCCAGATTGTCAAAACACATTCATATCCTCAAATCAGGATCGGAACGTCAGTGCTTAAGGCGATTATTCAGCATCCGGTTTTAAGTCGTTCAAGTTTAAAAGCCGATATACTCAGTTGTTTGTATCATTTTGTTCAGTCAGCAGGAAAAGGAAAGCTGAAATTATTGATGTCATCAGGCAGGATTGATAAAGAATTGCTTGATATTCCGGGATTTAATGTCCATGACGACCTTCTTGAAGTAACCCTTGAATCTATTCGAAGTGATCTCTTTGTCGGAGACCTTGATGTGCCTGTCGACTTCGATTGGTCAGAGCCTGTAGAAAAATCTTCAGTGGGGTATAAATCTCTTATTCTGTCATATATTGATAATAACACCTTTCTGACCAGTTTGCTGAACAATCCCAAAATCGCCGGCAAACCTGGAATTGTGTCTCTTATTGCTTTGAGATGCAAGTCCACAAGTGTACTCTCTCTTATAGCGCGTAGAAGAGATCTCTACACCGGGTTCGCGAACAAGAATGTTCCCCTGATTCTATTGATGAACCCGGCAAAGATATCTATAAGCGCTCTTCGGAAGTTTATGCATGTTAAGTATGTTGACAGTATAACACTTCGGCAGTTAGCGAGCAGCGGGGGTAAAGGGGGGCAGATCAGGGAGGAAGTCAGAAGAGAGATTGCTCAGTTAATAAAAAAGAGATAAAAATAGTAATATCCTGTAATACAGCTTGCCCACAAGTTTTAGTAATATATCTCTGCAATTTTATACAATTACAAACATTGACAAAAAGGATCCGAATCGGTAATATACTGAATGTACCACTGGCCCTTTTGCGGTGCGGCAGGTGCCGATTGGAGAGGTGTTTTTACCTTTCTGTTCAATCGTATTTTATGATGGTTAACTAATTGATAAATACTCATTTCGGGATTGGAGAATATATGTTGGCTGAAAGAATGAACCGGCTTGGAACCGAGACTGCTTTTGAAGTACTTTCGAAAGCGAACAAAATGCAGGCGGAAGGGCGTGAAATTATTCACTTGGAAATCGGAGAACCTGACTTTGATACACCAAGGAATATTGTCGATGCCGCGATTAAGGCCTTAAATGATGGATTTACCCATTATGGCCCATCTGCCGGAATGCCGGAAACCAGAAAGGTTTTTGCGGATTTTATCAATAAAGACCGTGGTGTTAATATCGGCCCGGAAAATATTGTTGTAACCCCTGGAGCGAAACCAATTCTTTTCTTTTCGATTCTGGCCCTTGTTGATGCAGGCGATGAGGTTGTTTATCCCAATCCGGGATTTCCTATCTATGAGTCGGTTATTAATTTTGTGGGCGCTAAACCGGTTCCCATTCCCCTTAGAGAGGAAAAAGAGTTTTCCTTTGATCTTGAAGAAATGAAAGAAATTGTTAACGAAAAAACTAAGTTAATTATTATAAATTCTCCCCATAATCCGACGGGCGGAAGCCTGACGCCGGAGGATATGAAGGGTGTTGCTGAGCTGGCCGTAAAGTATGATGCGTGGATACTGAGCGACGAAGTTTACAGTAAGATGGTTTATGATGGAAAGCACGTAAGCATATATGATTATCCTGAAGTTATGGATAGAACTATTCTTCTGGAAGGGCATTCAAAAACATACGCGATGACCGGATGGAGGTTGGGATATGCTTCCATGCCGGAAGAACTCGCCGGGCAGATTGCTAAGATTCAGACGAATAGTAATTCCTGCACAGCAAGCTTTATACAAAAGGCAGGTATTGAAGCTATTACGGGCACTCAGGATGAATCGCATAAAATGATGGCTGAATTCAAAGCGAGAAGAGATATGTTTGTTGAAGGGCTCAACGAGTTGCCGGGATTTAAATGTCTCAAACCGAAGGGCGCTTTTTATGTCTTCCCGAATATAACCGGCACCGGCATGAAATCAAAAGAGATCGAAGAATATCTTCTTGATAAAGCCGGGGTGGCGGGGCTTAGCGGTACGAGTTTCGGGAGTTATGGTGAGGGTTATCTGAGGTTCTCATACGCTAATTCACAAGAGAACCTTAATAGAGCTTTGGAACTTATAAGAGAAGCCCTGTAATTTTGTTAAAAAGGCAAATTTGATTCCCTGGCGAGAGCCAACAACTTTCGCCAGGGAGCTTTATTTTTTGGAGGTTGTTTTGAAGACTGGTATTGATGTTATAGCGCTCGGCGGAAATGCTATCCTGCCCGCTGATGGAGAAGGTACGATAGAGGAGCAGAGAGAAGTCACCAGAAAAACAATGAGGCAGGTTTGTTCTCTTATTAAAGCCGGGAGAAAGGTTATTCTTACTCATGGAAATGGGCCTATTGTCGGCAATATTATTGAACGGGGCGAGGCTGTAAAAGACCATATCCCACCAATGCCTATTGATGTCTGCGGTGCTGATTCGCAGGGCGGAATAGGATATATGATTCAGCAGATTCTCGGGAGCGAACTTAGGAACCTGGGGTTTGAAAAGGAAGTTGTATCTCTTATTTCACAAGTTAGGGTTGGGGGGGATGATGACGCGTTTGAGAATGCTACAAAACCTATCGGCCCATTTTATTCGAGTGAAGAAAAAAAAGTTATCGAGAAAGAAAAAAACTGGATAATGAAAGAGGATGCGGAAGGCCGCGGATTCAGACGTGTTGTGCCGAGTCCCACACCTCTTGAGATTATCGAAGCGCCTATTATTTCGAAGCTTCTTAATCTTGATGTGGTGGTGATTGCTGTTGGTGGAGGTGGAATCCCGGTGGTTAGAAGAGAAGGCGGCCTTGAAGGGGTTGAAGCCGTGATTGACAAGGATAGAGCTGCTTCTGTACTATCTGAAGATGTAAAAGCGGATAGGCTTATCATACTTACGAATGTTGATCATGTATATATAAACTATGGGAAACCAGATCAGAAACCACTTGTGAAAATTGCACTTTCAGAGTTAACCAAACTATACAAGGACTATGAATTTCCAGCGGGAAGTATGGGGCCGAAGATCAGGGCAGCCATAGAATTTTTGGAATCAGGTGGCGAGGAAGCAATTATTTCTCATGCTTCTCACCTCCTTGATGCCTGCGAGGGTAAAGTCGGCACTCATATTTACCCTGATTAACACGGGAAATTGACTATACATTTTGTTTTTCCGCACTAAGCCTGTTGCCAGAATTATGCAGCTTTCATTCATTCATTTTGTTCTGTGTTTGAGCTCATATAAAATTCATATTCATGGAATGAAATTTATGTTAAATGTAGGATAATAGGAAAGATTGTCTTTACGCTCGCGTTTCAAATTGAAGATTGTCCGGTGTGAAATGAAGGGAGTTTAAATGAGGGTGCTGGTAATAGGTTCCGGGGGAAGGGAAGATACACTTGTATGGAAAATTTCCAAATCCCCTGAAGTAAAGAAGATATATGCCGCTCCGGGTAACGCTGGAATGCAAATGAATGCTGAATTAGTTTCCATTAAAGCTGATGATAGCGACGGCCTTCTGAGCTTTGCCAAAGAAATGAAGATAGATCTGACAGTTGTCGGACCCGAGGCCCCTCTTGTTAATGGTATTGTTGATAAATTTATAGCTGAGGATCAAAGGATATTCGGGTTTTCGGAATCTGGAGCCCGTCTGGAAGGAAGCAAGGTGTGGGCGAAGGGTTTTATGGAAAGATATGGAATACCTACAGGCGATTGTTCTGTTTTTGATGATTGGTCAAGGGCTATCGATTTCCTGGAGAATAACAATCCTCCATATGTGATTAAGGCGGATGGCCTGGCGGCTGGAAAAGGAGTTATTATATGTAATAATAACGATGAAGCGCGCGCCGCAGTCAACAGCATAATGATGAAAAAGGATTTTGGCGAAGCGGGGAATAGAATAATAATAGAGGAATTTCTCACCGGTCAGGAAATCTCCATTATGACTGTTTTTGACGGAAAGGATTACCGTCTGTTTATACCATCGCAGGACCACAAAAGGGCTTATGACGGAGACAACGGCCCTAACACAGGTGGAATGGGGGCATATGCTCCTGTCCCGGTTTACACCGAAGAGCTTCGAAAAAGGGTGATAAAAGAAATAATTGAGCCTACATTTAACGGAATAAAAAGAGAAAATATCAAGGGAGCGGGGATACTCTATTTTGGTCTAATAAACAGTGCGGATGGGCCGAAGGTTCTGGAGTATAATTGCAGGTTTGGTGACCCGGAAACACAGGTTGTATTACCCCTCTTTGAGGGTGATCTTTTTGAGGTTATGTTTGAGGCAACCAACGGGAATTTGGGTTCGGTCGATTTTCAAAACAGTTCTGATGCGGCTGTGTGCGTTGTTCTTGCTTCCGGAGGGTATCCCGGGTCATACAAAAAGGGGTATAAAATCGAGGGGGTTGACAAAGCTATTGAAACGGGGTGTCTCGTTTTCCATGCGGGAACCGAGAAGGAGAATAACAAAATTATCACTTCCGGTGGTAGGGTATTAGGGGTAACGGCTGTTGCTCCGAATCTGGAAGAATCCTTAAAGAAGGCCTATGAGGGAGTGGATCTGATAAGCTTTACTGACGTTTTTTCACGAAGAGATATCGCGATGAAAGGAGTTCTAAATGGATAAGAACATTCAAGTTGCAGTTATAATGGGAAGTGAATCTGATAGAAAAGTGATGGAATATTGTCTTGATCAGCTTGAAAAACTCGGGCTTGAATCTGAACTGGTTGTCTCATCCGCGCATAGAAATCCGGAGAAAACAAGTGCTTATATTGCAAATGCTGTTGAGCGTGGAGCGAAGGTATTCATTGCCGGAGCTGGTATGGCAGCTGCTCTTCCCGGCTTCGTAGCATCTGTTACCGAGCGGCCTGTTATCGGGGTTCCCATCCCGAGTGGTTTACCCGATGGAATGGATGCTCTTCTTTCTATGGTGCAGATGCCTCCAGGCCTTCCAGTCGCCACAGTGGCCATAGGTAAAGCTGGATCAAAAAACGCCGCGATTCTTGCAGCTCAGATAATTGCTATAGAGGATGAAAGCTTAAGGGACAGAATAAGAAAGATGCGGGAAGAATGGAAAAACCTCTAAGGGGTTATTTTGAAACCGCCGGGATCAAATCTCTCTGTCAACTTCTTGCCGGAGGGGATATTGCCGTAATTCCGAC
>JAUXHZ010000083.1 GCA_030621255.1 Candidatus Latescibacterota bacterium | reverse complement strand
TGTCGATTTCTATATAATAAATACTTGTTCTGTAACAGCTAAAACGGATTCAAGATCCAGAAATGCAATAAGACGAGCTAGAAGAAAAGCACCCAATTCAATTATTGTGGCAACTGGATGCTATGTAGAAAGTGCTCCGGATGAACTGGGGAAGATGAAAGAATTAGACTACGTCACTGGAAATAAATTCAAAAATGAAATACCTTACCTCTTTGAAAAAATAAGTAAAAACAAAATTGACCGTCACCTGTCTTTTAAAGAAATTATAAAAAATAAAACCCCACTTGAATCGGGAATTGATATATTCCACGGGCACTCGCGTGCTTTTATAAAAATTCAGGAAGGCTGTGACGCCTTTTGCAGTTACTGCATTATTCCCTATACTAGGGGGAGGAGCAGAAGTATTCAGTCCTCTAAAGTAATTGATCAAGTAAAAAGACTGGCAAAAAACGGCTGTGAAGAAATAGTATTGACTGGAATTCATATTGGCCGTTACGGAGAAAACAGTAATGCTTCTACTGATCTTGTAGCACTTATAAGAATGATTCTTGACAGCACGGTGGGTATTCGAATCAGATTGAGCAGTATAGAACCGACAGAAGTTACAAATGAGCTCATACAACTCGTATCCGGAACAGATAGAATCGCTTCTCATTTTCATATTCCTCTTCAGAGTGGTGACGATGTGATACTCAAAGCTATGAACAGACACTATTCTGTTCAGGAATACATTGAAAAGATAAAGGAAATCGCAGAATACATACCTGATGCTGCTATCGGTTCTGATATCATTGTCGGATTCCCCGGTGAAACAGAAGAAAATTTTAACAATACACGTGCGGCTCTGGGATCAGAACTTCCGGTTAACTACTTTCATGTTTTTTCATATTCAGACAGGCCTGGCACAGCCGCTGAAGCACTCCCCGGAAAGGTGCCGCCAAAAACAAGAAAGAAAAGGAGCAGAGAACTTATAGAACTTGGTAAGGTCAAGAAAAAAAACTTTATGCTTTCTCAAATAGGCCGGAATGAAATCGCGCTCATAGAAGGAGAATATGAGGGTGATAAAAAACTTCAAAAATCTATAACCGGCAATTATTGCGAAGTGATTGTTCAAGCCGATTCGAATCTTAGAGGCAGGTTAGTGCCTGTCAGGATAACGGGAGATCGAAATGGGTATCTTTGCGGTGAACTAATCGGCGGAGCAATCCTCGGGAAATGAGTTTATGCCAAATGAATAGTAAAAGGGCTTACTTTAAGAGTTTTGGCTGTCAGATGAACGCCTTTGACACAGAGGTAATTGCTTCTTTGTTAACTGAAAAAGGTTTTACTATAACTAAAGATCCTGAAAAGGCGGATGTTATAATAGTCAATACGTGCAGCATACGAAAACACGCTGAAATCAGAGCGATAAACTGGCTTCACGATTTATCTAGATATGAAAACGCTACACTTGTCGTATGCGGCTGTATGGCTCAAAAAAAGGGAGAGAAACTGAAAAAATTGGTTCCGGGAATTGATATTATATCGGGACCGGACAATTACAGGCAATTAGTTTCTATTCTCTCAGAAGAACTTAGCAAAATTCCATACACTCTTCTTCTCGGCAGGAATCACAACACCACGTATAAGCTGCCCACAACACAACAGCAACACGGCAAACCTTCAAGGTTTCTATCAATTACGAGAGGGTGCGAAAATTTTTGCAGTTATTGCGTTGTTCCATATCTGCGGGGAAAGTTAAGAAGCAAAGCCCCTGAAACAGTAATTGACGAAATCAACATGATGGAATTGGGTGGAGTTAAAGAAGTAACTCTCCTCGGGCAGAATGTTATGGCTTATCAGTACGGTAAGGTCGATTTTATGAATCTAATGCGGCAAATTCTTGAGAAAACGGATCTCCCTAGAATCCGGTTTCTTACAACTCATCCTAAAGATGTGACAATGAATATATTCACTCTTATGGCCGATAACAGAAGAGTCTGCCCGCACATACATCTTCCTCTGCAGTCGGGAAGCAACAAGATATTAAAACTTATGGGAAGAAAATATACACGCGAGGATTACATTTTTATTGTTGAAGAGGCAAGGAAAATTGTTCCGGATCTGGCAATAAGTACAGATATAATCATTGGGTTTCCAACGGAGGAAGAATCAGACTTTCAAGATACAATAGAGATTATCGAGCTAGCTCGATTTGATTCAGCGTTTACTTTTAAATATTCACCCCGTAAGGGAACTTCGGCCTTCAGCATGGAGAACGATGTAGATACAGAAACAAAGAAGAATCGGCTGGCGTACTTAAATAAAAAGGTAAAAGAGATACGCCTTGATATTTTCAGACAACTAAGCGGAAAGAATTTCAAAATCCTGCTTGACGGAAGAATCAAAAAGGGTAAAAATCAATATATTAAAGGAAGAACACCACATTTCAGGAATGTGAATGTTAAACCCGGGAAGTTAAGTGAAGGTGAAATTATTGATGTTAAACTAAAAGAATTGAATGGTTTCACATACATCGGAGAAGAAATTTAGGAGGTAATTCCGTGTGGATAATAAGGGGAATAATTTTATTAGCAGGAACTGTCTCGATTATTTGGCTCGGGACAGATAATGCGGGTACTAGAGTTACCTTTTATTTCTTTAACCACATATTTTCTGAAGTCACATTAAATCTTATCGTACTCCTGTCCTTTGTATCCGGCATGATTTTATGGGCAATTGGAGCCTGGATACGCGAAATGCAGTTGTTGTTACAATTAAGGAAGGGGAAAAAAGAAAGGGATAAACTTCTGGCTGAAATTGCGGATTTGAGAAATATGCCTCTGGATGAAGAACCGTTAGAGGAAAGATGATCTTTTCAGCCCAGCAGTTTTAATATTATGACCACTAAACTTATCTTGATAGCAGTACTGGCAGTAACCTTGCTTTTGCTAACGCTTTTGTTCCTTTTTGATAGAAAGAGAAAAAGTGTTTTAGGTAAAAGCCCTTATATAGATGCCCTATACGCTTTAATAGCCGGAAACAGTGAACTTGCCCTCAACTATCTTAAAGATGCTGTAAAAGATGGCGAAAGCAGTGTGGGAGCTTATCTACTTCTCGGGGATCTTCTTCGCAGGGATAATCAAATGACAAAGGCCATTCAGATTCATCGAAGTATGGCTATCCGCAAGGATCTCTCCTATGATGAAAAAGGGCAGATCCAACTCGCAATAGCTAAGGATCTTGCGGCTCTTGACAAGATCGATGAAGCAATCGATACACTGAACACTATTAAAAATATCAAGAAAAATTCAGAGGCGCTTCTCGCCCTCAATAAATTCAATCACATTAAAGGGGATTATAAAACAGCCTATAAACATATCAAGGCTGCAGCCGCGCTTGATCTTACTCTGACAAAGGATGTAGTAGCTTCTTATTTAATAGCCGTATCTTCATCCTGTCTTGAGGATAACAGAATAGGAGAAGCTGTAAAATACTCAGAACTTGCATTAAAAGAGAGCCGCAATAACCTTCCAGCGTTATATATATCCGGCATGGCGCTTGTCGCGGATCGAAAAAGCGGCAGGGCTATAGAACTATGGCTCTCTCTCTTAAATCTTGATATATCCTTTTTCCGCCTAACAATCAGTATGATTGAGAAGACTCTCTTTAATGAAGAAAAATTTCAGAAGTTTGAGACTATACTTAAAGATCTCTATACAAAGTATCCCGGAAATTCGGATATCTTTATGTCACTTATTTCCTTCTACACAAAAAAGGGTGAACCTGAAACGATAATTCGAATATTTGAAAATGAGGTTGGACAATTAAGAATGAATAAAATTTTGAGGATTCAAATGGCTCTTGTCTACATTAGTAATGATAGTCTTGCAAAGGCTGTCCAAATACTCAAAATGGATGAAGAAAAAGAAATGCCGGTATATGAATATAAATGCGCCGTCTGTAATAACAAGGTTACTATCCCCATTTCTTATTGTGGAGAGTGTTGCGGGATTGATACTTTCAAAAGGTACCATGAAGAAATTTCTAATTAATCCATTAATTCTTATACTGATTCTGGTCTTATTTTCTCAAACGACTGGGTCTGTCCCCTATAGTTTGATACAAATCCGGAAGCAGTATAACAGGGTGGAATATTCCGCTGCAAAGGAAAAATTAGAGAAGCTCCTTTATGAACTTAGGGGAAATGATCTTCAGCGAGGAAAACTCCTGCTTGCGCGCCTTGAAACCGATGTTGACAGAAATATTGAAATATACAAAGAGATCAGTTCCTCGGGTAGCAGCTCTCTTTCCTTTATCGCCAGAACTGAATTGGCCAAAATCTATTACGCACTTGGAAAATACGGCAAGGCTATTAAGGTGATAGAACAAATTCCGGCATCGGCAAGTTCGATTACACAGATGGAGGCTCTCTATTTTCGTGGATTATGCTATAAGCAAATTGGAGCGTTAAACAGCGCTAGAAATGACTTTTTACATGTAGACAAGGGCAGATATCTGTATAGAAGTTATATGGAGAGAGCTGAGCTTGATATGGAGACAGGGAATTATAAAGGGGCTATAGAGAAATATGAGACTATAGGAGGGATTCATTCCAACCCCGTAGCCATCTTCAAACTGGGCGAATGTTTTGAGATAATCGGAGATTCCCATAAGGCATTTGAAATGTATCATTCTCTCAAAAAGTTTTTCCCTAAATCTCTTGAATCAGCTAAGGCGATAGACAAAATGCGTATACTTACTTCAATGAACGAAAATGAACAAAAAGAGAATCAAGAAGGAGGTGAAATATTGGAAAATGCTGGGCCCGAAGAGTTTTTATCGGTAAAAATACACGATCTTTACACTATTCAATTCGGGGCCTTTCAAAATAGCGAAAACGCGACAAAAGTTTATTTAAATCTTTCAAAACTCTTCCCCGACGTCAGAATCGAAACAAGCTATTTGTCACCCGGGACAAAACTGTACAGGGTAAGGGTTGGCAGGTATGCTGAGAGAACAAACGCTGAAAATGATTCTCTTCTGGCAATGGACAGACTTGGAATTACCAGCAGAATCCTTACTATTCACTAAGATGCCTTCAAAACTTACTCCACTGATGGCTCAATACCATGAGCTTAAACAAAAATACAGAGATGGAATTCTATTTTTTCAGGTAGGGGATTTCTATGAAACCTTTTATGAAAATGCCAGAGAGGTTTCAAAAATTCTGAATATTGCCCTTACATCACGCGACAAACTAAATCCCGTTCCTCTCGCCGGCGTACCAATACACGCAATCGACGCTTATGTTGCAAAACTTCTGCAGGCCGGCAAGAAGGTAATTATCTGTGATCAGGTAGAGGATGTATCTGAATCAAAAGGCCTAGTTAAAAGAGCTGTCACAGATGTTATAACCCCGGGCACATCACTTTCTCCGGCAACTCTAACTGATAAAAGTGACAATTACATTTTTTCAATGAAAGAAAACGGGGATCGCTTTGGTTTTGCTATACTTTCACTTTCAACTGGAGAATTCAGCGCGGGAGAAGAGGATATAGATACAGTTGAAAATCTACTTGCAGTATCGAATATCCGCGAAGCAATCTGCTCAAGCAACTCTATAAAATTGAGAGCTATTATTTCAAAAAATTCTCCGGGCTGCTCTTTTGAAGATATTGAACCATATTATTTTAATACAAATAAGTCAAGAGAGGCCCTTCTAAATCATTTTAAGACCGAAAATCTGGCACCTTTTGGAATTGAAAAGAAAGAAAATGCTATAGCGGCGGCCGGCGCTCTTCTTTGCTATGTTAAAGACCTTCGGCAGGACGAGTTAAATCATATTACGGGAATAAAGAATTTTACCTCTGGGGAATCGTTGATTCTGGACAATCAAACTGTCAGGAACCTAGAGCTTTTCAAACCGCTCATGGGAGATTCCTCCGAGAGCACTTTGATAAAACACATTGACCATACAAGGACGGCAGCAGGGGGG
>JAUXHZ010000286.1 GCA_030621255.1 Candidatus Latescibacterota bacterium | reverse complement strand
CGGCTTAGCGGTCACACTCTGTTCACCGGTAAAGAGTGTATCGTTCTTGTGAAAAGATCGAACTTAAAAAGAAAGGCGAAAGGGATGAACAGGGAAAGGGATTATACAACACTGGAGATTTTAAGTATCGGTATCAAATCAGAGATAGAAGCGGCTAAACTATATGCGCATATGAAGACATTGACTGATAATTCAGCCCTCAGGGAAAAATTCGATTTTTTGATATCCCAGGAGAAGATGCACGAACAGATTCTCAAAGAAGCATACGAAAAGATGTTTAAGGAGGTTGAGCTGAGAATACCGTCCACTTCTCCAGTACCTCTGCTTGATGACATTCTGTCGGGAAATCCATCGTTGAAGGAACTCTTCGAAGTGGCGATGGAAGCCGAGAGGATGGCTGAAAAATTTTATGGTGAAATGGCAAAAAGAACGACCAATTCCGGCAGTCAGTCGCTGCTTCATTACATGGCGAAGATGGAGCATAGCCATTTCGCTCTTCTCGAAGTCGAGTATGAGCAGCTTGAAAAGGGAGCCGATATCGATTCAGATGATTTTCTGCGGGGTAACCGCCTGATGAATCTCGGACCGTGAAACTCCCAGCCGGGACAGGCAGGTATATTCGGTTTGCAAATAATAGAAAGGAATAGATTATGGGTCTAAACAGCGTTGAAGAAATTCTTGATTTCGCAATTAAATCGGAGGAGAGATCATACGAATTCTATACCCGTCTCGCGGAAAAGGTGAAAAGGGAAAACATGAAAAAGGTGTTTCTCGAGTTTGCCGAAGAGGAAAAAGGGCATAAGGAAAAGCTTCTGAGGATCAAGGAAGGGGAAATGCTGCTTCCTGTGAGGGAAAAAGTGATGGATCTCAAGATAGCCGAGTATGTCGAAGATGTTGAGCCGGATATAGACTTGGATTATAATCAGGCCTTGATAATTGCCATGAAATCGGAAAAGGCGGCCTACAGGATGTACCAGGATCTGGCCGATACGGTGGAAGACCCTGACCTTAAAAATATTCTCCAGGGACTGGCGCAGGAAGAGGCGAAGCACAAACTGAGGTTCGAAATCGAGTATGATGAGTATGCCCTCAGGGAAAACTGATAGATTAGAAGCGGACGAACTTTCCAAGAATTCTCCTTTGCGGCTTCCGGCACAAGGGATTTATTGTTAATGCCGTAAGATGATGATTTGTTGTGCGGTAAATTTCTGATTTGAGAAATTGAGCCGGTACCGGAAGGAGATCGATATAGATTCAAATTTCTTTACTGCCTATTCGGTATTGGAACAATCTCTGAACTAATTGATACGTGGAATATAGCAATGTAGTAGCACCTGCAGCAAAATCCTCTTAATTGAGGAAGGACGGAGATGCAAAGATGAGAATTGCGGTTCTTATGCTGAATTCCGGAAGGGGCAGCGGTGAAGTGGCGAGGCAGCAGATTCGCTATCTCGCGTCGAACGGGAACCGGGTCTACTTTATGCACCCGGATATTGGAGAAGGCGCACCGGGGGCAACTAATATAGACATTGAACTTCACACCTCAACAACTCCTGTTCACGAGCATTTACCTTCGGCGGGACGAACCCAGGAACAGGTTGCCGTTATGCCGTTTGAACGCGCCTTGTCATATCTTCCTGACTATGAAAACGCCCTGGAATCGATCATTGACGAAGTGGATATCGTTCTTGGGCATCACGCCGGCATAACCGCTGTGGCTGCCGCAAATGTTGCATTGAGAGCCGGTAAGCCATACGTGCTTTTTCTCCATGGTACAGGGATCGAACCGCGCCACTACGGCGGGTACGATGATAGAATCTGGGCTATGATCAAGAAAGCGATTGAGGGCGCAAATGGAATTCTCGTTACGACTGAGTATGTACGTGACCGGCTCGTACGTGATCTTATTGATCTTTCTTTGGAACGTTTTCTTGTGCTTCCATGCGGCATTGATCTTGAGAAGTTCCGTCCGGGCAGAAACGCGGATGTTGTAAAAAGATACGAGCTCCCGGAGAGATATGTGATTTGCCCCGGCGCGTTGACTGCATCGAAGGGCCCTCAAAACGTAGTTGAAGCCACCTTGGAGTACGCGGATCTCGCGCCCACAATCTTTATTGGAGACGGTGAACTGCGCCGGCGGATCGAGACTGACCTGGACAGCAGGGGGAGTGTTCTGGGGTTTGTTTCAGCCGGGGACAAGGCCGCCCTAATCAATGCGGCATCGATCCTAACGGCTGCTCCGGAGAAGAAGGAGCATTTCGGAATTATCTACGCTGAGGGGCTTGCTGCGGGAACACCTTCTGTAGCCTATGAAGGAGGCGGGGTTTCCTCGATCATAACGGAAAAGACCGGCATTCTTACAAACCGGGACCCGCTGTCATTGGGTTGTGCCATCCGTACCTTGCTTAAAGATTCTAA
>JAUXHZ010000094.1 GCA_030621255.1 Candidatus Latescibacterota bacterium | reverse complement strand
TCTCTATCATACGGTTTATGCCGTCTATTCGTTTTTGAAGATCGGGGTTGTCCGCCGCGCTTAAGCTGAAGAAAAAAACTATTAATAAAAGAAAAAGAATCAATCCTGAAAAGACATCTTGTTTTTTCATAATATCCCTTTCGCGGGAGCTGTCCGGCCTGCAGTTCTGATCGTTTGCGTTTCTTATTCTAAGCGTCTTCTTCAAACAAGGGCAATACTAATTATTTTAAGACGGGTTACTCCCGGCATTCCCAGTTGAATTCAGGTTTCTTTGCTGGACAAATCCGGGAAAATATTATTACCTTTATCTTAAGCTGTTATCATTATACTAAATATATGGAAGTTTGAACAGAAAACTATCTGAGATTTTTTTTGAAGGAGAATTATTATATGAATGTTTATGATCTATTAAAGGACCGGGGCTTCATAGAACAGTGCAGTGATGAAGATAAAGTTAGAAAGATCTATTCCAGTCCGACGACATGCTATATAGGATTCGACCCGACTTCTGACAGCTTTCATTGCGGGAGCCTGGTTCCAATAATGGCTCTTTCTCATATGCAGAAACATGGGCACAGGGTTATAGCTCTTCTTGGGGGCGGTACGGCAATGATAGGTGATCCGAGCGGCAAAACCCGGATGCGGCAGATTATCTCCAAGGAGCAGATAGACGAGAATGGCAAAAAGCTTATGGCGCAATTTGCTCGTTTTCTGGATTTTCCAAGTGATACAGCGCTTGTCCTGAATAACGCCGATTGGCTGAGATCGTTAAATTACATAGAGTTTCTGAGGGAGATCGGCCGGCATTTCAGTGTAAATAAAATGCTTGCCGCGGAAACCTACAAACAGCGGCTTGAGACAGGATTAAATTTTATTGAGTTTAATTATATGCTGCTTCAGTCTTATGATTTTCTGCACCTGTACAAGCATTATGACTGTAAGGTTCAGATGGGCGGTAATGATCAGTGGGGAAATATACTCGCCGGCACTGATCTGATAAGAAGAGTGAATGGCGGAGATGCTGAAGCCCTGACATTTCCGCTTCTTACGACAGCCTCAGGCGCCAAAATGGGAAAGACCGAAAGGGGAGCTGTCTGGCTGGATTCCGGGAAAACATCCCCCTATGATTATTATCAATACTGGATAAATTCAGATGATAGAGATGTTGAAAAGTTTCTCGCTCTTTTCACATTCCTGCCGATGGATGAAGTTAGGGAACTTGGATTGCTTGAAGGCGCTGATCTGCGAAAGGCCAAAGAGAAGCTCGCCTTTGAAAGTACCAGGATACTTCACGGTGAGGAAGAAGCAATAAAAGCGGAAGAGTCCGCCAGGGCATTATTTTCCGGGAAAGCCGGCAACGGCGCTGAATCGGCCCCGACTTATTCGCTTAAAAGGAGGATGCTCAAGGAGGGTATCCCCGCCTTTATTCTTTTCGCGGATTCCGGAATAGTAAAATCGAGAGGTGACGCAAGGCGTCTCGTAATGCAGGGGGGAGCCTATCTCAATGACCGCAGAATTGAGGTTTTTGACCGGAAGATTACTCCCGGAGACATAGAAAATGGCGCTCTCTTTCTTCGCGCGGGCAAGAAGAAATATTTAAGAATTATTGTTGAAGAAGAAAAATAATATATTTTTTAATATCGGGGTTTATCCGTTGTTTATGAATAGCGGTTGGAACGGACGATATTTAATCGCCATTTAAACCATGGCGCGAAACGGGTGAAAGGCTGGTGCTTTTGTTATGGCAAAGAAATGGGATAAAAGTTTTTCTGAGGAAAGAGAAAGGCTAAATGAAATAGTATTTTCAAATGAGCATCTAGGGATAAAACGATTCTTCGCGCTCGATGGACAGGCTTATCATGCAGGAGCGTTGGATAAACAGACAAAGGAACTTATTGGGCTTGTCGCTTCGATGGTTTTAAGGTGTGATGATTGTATAAATTATCACTTGATAAAAGTTCGTGAAGCGGGAGCGACAAAGGAACAAATTTTCGAAGCCTTTAATATCGCTCTTGTTGTTGGAGGATCTATTGTGATTCCCCATTTGAGAAAAGCGGCCGAGAAGCTTGAATCACTTTAAGAATGGATCAAGTCGGGAATGATTATTTTCTATATTCGGGAGGAATGCCATGCGGAAAATGATAATGCTGATATCTATTATATTTCTTTTTGCCGGTACACTTCAGGCCTCTGAAAAAACACTTCTTTTCAGGTTTAAGGGTACAGGAGTAGATGAGGAACTGATAGATGCCGTTGATCAAATATTCGGAAGCGTTTTATCTCAACAGGGGAAATATAATACCGTCTCGGCTGTAAACGTGGTAGGCAATGTAGAATGCTATTCTCTTCCGTGCGCAGTTGCTTATGCGGATGAAGCCGGTTTCACAAAAGCTATTACCGGAAATCTGACAAGGTTAGGCGGAAAGTTTATCGTTAATATTCAGCTAATTGATGTGGAAAGAGACAAGATAATTCTGGGAGTGGATGCTGTTTCGGAAACGGAAGAAGATTTGGACATTGTATTAAAACGCCTCGCGAAGAGTATCACCGCCGGAAAAGAAATGGACGAGACAGCCGAGGTCGGACTGGTTACAGAATCAGAAGCAAAACAGGAAAGAAGAAAGAGTTCTTATACGAGTAAAGGGCTCAGAGTGGGATTTATGTGGCCATCCGCTGATTCTTTCGGTAAGACCAGCCGGTTGACCGCGCTTGATTTTGTTTTTCAGCACGATATGAAAGATTATTTTCTCTCAGGCAGATCCGGGTTAAAATGGGGCAATCACAGTGCTTTTAATCTTACCTTTCTTGAAACAAAGATCGGAAGATATTTAAGCCGCAGTGACTTTAGCCCGTTTATCAGCGGCGGAATAGGAATTCAGTATAATCGGTTCGATTCAGAGTCAGGTACCGGGCTTTCCCTCTGCGGAGGGGTTGGGCTTGCCGCGTTCAGAACATACGATTTTCAATTTCGGCTTGATGTCGATTATTTTATTGTTTTCACGAAGGTTGAAAGTGACGGTAACTCCGGGAAAGAGTATCCGCAGGGGCTAATCTTCACTTTCTGTATAAAACACTAGTTCAGAAATCTCAATAAATACAAATTGTCCGATAAAAGCCTGAGAAAAGTATCCTAAAAATTCCTCTTATGGAATATCCCTTGCTGATTATAAATATTTAACACGGTAATGATCTTTGGAGTCTGCCCGGAGTAAATTGAATGTTAAAAAAAGAACTGAACAGGGCATTGGCAAATAGAGGGCTGATTGTACTCGCGGGCATTTTTATGTTGAGCGCGCTATTTCCCGCTTGTGTCTGGATAAATACACGGGGTGACTCAGTCCCATTTATTAGTTACAGAGTAAGTATGAAAGACAAGGGATTAAACCTCGTGAATGTAACAATACGTGTTCACAGCGCGTTGATGGACAATATATCTTTGGCGGCCGTAGAGTCCGGGGGGTGTATATGCCCCGATCCCTTGAATATGATAGCTGAAACGGAAAATGGCGATACGATTGAGATTGAAGCAAATGATGGAAAATGGGTGATAAAAAACAGGAAAAGAGATTTTTTTGTTTCTTATAATGTTGTCACTATGAAAGAGGATCGATATTCATCCAGAATAAGAAATATGATTACATCGATCACTGACAGCAGGTTTCGTGTTATTGGAAGAGACCTTTTTCTTGTTCCGGTTTCAGAAGTGAAAGAAGGTATAATTGTCGATTTCGGATTCCTGCCCGAAACTGAAATTCGTTCGGTTTACAAAAGTATGGGGACAAGGGCGATTATACCGGCGGCCGGTGATTTACCTATGTCTCTATGTGTGGGGGGAGACTACAAACATATGGCAACTTCTATAGGGGGAACACAGATTCTGTTGGCTAGCGCGGGAGGCTGGTCCTTTAAAGAGGATGAAATGTTTCAGTTGATTAAGGATATTGTTTCTTACGAAATTGAAATGTTTGGTTCTTCGCCGCATGACAGGTATCTTTTTGTATGCGACAGAAACCCTATTTTAGGTAGTAAAGGGTTTGATTATTACGGTGCACATTTTGGAGGAAACATTTTACTTTTGTTTGATCCGCAAATGGACAGAAGTGATCTTTTCGATATACAGATGGCGGTCATTTCCCACGAATTCTTCCATAACTGGAATGGAGAGGCTCTCAGGCCCGCCTCGGATAGATTTCAGTGGTTTACTGAAGGTGTGACAGTATATTATTCATACGAAATTCTGCTTGATCTGGGCATAATTTCCGATAGGCAATATGCATTTCAAATAGATGCTATTCTGGAAAACTACCGTCAAAACCCGTATCTGGATAATATTCCTATAGCTTCTTCGGGAAATAGTGATATGAGTGACAAGGATTTGGTTAAACTGATGTACGACGGCGGGTTTCTCGCGGCCAGGGCGATTGACAAGCATCTTGGTGATATTTCTGAAGGAAAAACTGAATTGATAGATGTAATACGGGATATATATAAGAACACTGAATATGGTTCAGAGATAGACGAAAGAGCTTTTATAATTAAAGTAAAAGAAATTACAGGGCATGATATCTCTGAATATCTCAAAAGGCTTGTTCATTCTCCCTCGCCGGATATTATTTTAGGCGCGGAGGATAAAATGTATAGAGCCGGGTAGAATTCTAAAAGCCTTACTTCTTCAGTACACCTTTTTCCCTCAGCGATTTTATTACGGTTTATAATCCAGGCTGTTATAAGTTCACAGATTTTGTTAAAACAGGTACGGTAATGAATGTTCTGGTCGGAATAGTTGCAACTTTCGCGGTCTATTTTCTGTTTTTTGCGTAGGCAGTAAAACCATCTTTCTATAGTAACAGGGCTCAATACGTTCTTTACCCTACTATCTACTTGAAATTTTAATTAGATTTCACTAAAGTTGCAGGAGTATAGAAATCAACTCAGTTAAAGAAAGCTGTTTGATCCAATTCTTATTAATGGAAGAATGAATTATGGCGAGATTACTTGGTTCTCTGTTGATGGTTGTTATTCTTTGCATGCCCGATTGTGTATATTCTAAGATTCCGCTGTTTCCAGAAGGGGCGGATAATGGAATGAAGGTTGAAATAGGCGGATGGGTTAAAGCCGGCAGGACATTTTTTGTTTCTCCGGATCAGGTTTCCGTTTATCAGGCAGGCAGATTTTCCCCTTTTGTTTCCTCCAATGAGATTAGGACCATGACTGTTCTTAATGATACTCTCTGGATTGGAACGGAGGGAGGTCTTTTTGCCTGGGACAGTGTGAATGATTCTCTCTTTGCTGTCGAAACTTTTTCTTTTTCATCAATCAGGGCGATAACTGTTGATGATTATGCAAGGTTATGGATTGGGTGTGACGAAGGCCTTGCCATGAGAGATAATAGATGGAATTATTATACAGCTGCCCGGCACCCATTCTTTGAAAGGATAAGAGATCTTACAGTTGGAAATAAAAAGGTCTGGATAGCCACTTATGGAAATGGGTGCGGCTATATTTCA
>JAUXHZ010000289.1 GCA_030621255.1 Candidatus Latescibacterota bacterium | reverse complement strand
CCCCCAAGGTAAAAGTAAACGCGGTTTCTGAATACGGCGCGAAGATTTATTTCTGTGCGCCCACACTCAAAGACCGGGAAGAGAGCCTTGAAGAGGTTGTAAATAAAACCGGAGCCACTTTTATACATTCGTATAATAATCCCACTGTTATAGCAGGCCAGGGCACAGCCGCGCTTGAGCTTTTTGGAAAGATTACGGACTTAGATCTGCTAATTACTCCTGTGGGAGGGGGAGGTCTGCTTAGCGGTTCGGCGATATCAGCCGCAGCTCTGTCGCCTGAAACAGCCGTAATTGCCGCTGAGCCGAAAGGAGCGGATGATGCCTTTCGTTCATTTAAATACGGGAAATTAGTTCCATCGGTGAATCCCGATACAATAGCAGACGGGCTTCTTACTTCTCTCAGCGATCTAACATTCTCCATTATAAAGGAATATGTAAGCGATATTGTCACCGTTAGTGAAGAGGGAATCGTCCAAGCAATGAGGATTGTATGGGAGAGGATGAAGATTATTATCGAACCTTCCGCCGCAGTCCCATTGGCGGCCCTTCTGGAAAAGGGAGATACTATCCCGGGGAAGAGGGTCGGAATCATTCTATCCGGGGGAAATGTTGACCTGAGCTCTCTGCCTTTTTTCTAATAGAGAGACACAATACTCCGCTGATATTATTAAACTCCATAAGTTGTTTGTTTTTTGAAACTATGTTAAAATGTGACAATCGATTTGAGAGTGATCATAATAAGAGCGGGGAGATAAAACCTTGAAAAAGTTTTCAATTGTTTTATCGATTTTTATCTTAGTTCAAGTGTGTTTTACTTCGGTGGTGTCTGCAGCTGGAGACAGTACGGCGCTGCTTAGAATTAGACTCTCTCGCGATCTTACCTATAGCGATCTTATAGAAAAAAATGTTGATGTTGTGGCGAATTATCCTGACGGCTGGGTGGATGTTGCCGTAACGGAGATGCAGCGCCAGTGGATCACTATGAAAACCGGTGATTATACTCTCCTTGAAACACGGATGCTCAAGGCAAGCGCTGACCTTGACTCCAATCTGGGAATGTACCATACCTACGCTGAAACTGAAGCCATGCTATGCTCTCTTTCAGTTCAATATCCCGGCCTCACCAGGATTGATACTCTGGGAACAAGTATAGAAGGCCGGACAATCCTCGCTATCAAAATTTCTGATAATGCCGATATCGATGAAGATGAGCCGGAACTATTTATTATGGGGTGTCATCACGCGCGTGAGCTTATGTCTGTCGAGGTTCCTCTCTTGTTCGCGGAGCATCTCCTTGATAATTATGGAACAGATTCAGAGATTAACGAGCTTGTTAATACCAGAGAGATATGGATCGCTCCTATAATCAACCCCGACGGCCATGTCTATGTACAGCTTAATCACACCGGTGATTGGTGGACATGGTGGAGGAAGAACCGCAGAAATAATGGCGACGGTACATTCGGAGTTGATCTTAACAGAAATTACAGCTATATGTGGGGTTATGACAATATTGGGAGCTCGCCCGGCACATCTTCCGAGACATACAGGGGGACAGCTGCTTTCAGCGAGCCCGAATCACAGGCCGTAAGAGATTTCTGTGCTTCGCGTTCCTTTAGTGTTGCTCTTTCCTATCATTCCTACGGTGAGCTTGTCCTTTACCCCTGGGGGTATGAGCCGATATATACTGATGATCACGAATTTTTTGCCGCTTTCGCCGATTCACTTAAAGAAGGAACCGGTTATACGCCTGGATGTACCGCAAACGGCGCGATATATCGGACAAATGGTGATACGGACGACTGGGCCTACGGAGAGATATCCGGGAAGAACAGTTTTTACTGTTTTACGATAGAACTTAATTCATACGGGGAAGGCGGCTTCGGCCCACCGGACACTCTGATTCAGCCGACATTTGAGAAGGTTCTGGAACTTAATCTTACACTTCTTAAAAGAGCCGGCGAACCATTCACTGTTCTGGGTCCCGAGCCTCCGGTGCTAAGTGAAGTTACGCAGCTCGATAATCACGACTTTATGCTGAATTGGTCGGGAGGAGACGCTACTGATCCAAATCAGCCCGTTAATTATGAAATAACTGAATATAAAAATCTTTCCAGTATATTTGATCCCTGCGAGCTGGGTGATACCCTCTGGACGCAGTGTGGTTTTACTCTTTCCACCGCTCGGGCCGGCACAGGGAGTTATAGCTTCTATTCAGGAAGTAGCAACAGCATGATTAGCAGGCTTGAAATGACAACAGCATATTCAATCACGTTTGGAGACACTTTAAATGCCCTGCTGTGGCATGATATTGAAAGGGATTGGGATTACGCCTATCTTGAAGCCAGCCTGAATCAGGGACTGACCTGGGAAAGAGCCCCC
>JAUXHZ010000054.1 GCA_030621255.1 Candidatus Latescibacterota bacterium | reverse complement strand
TCAGGTGTCGATTGATAAAGGAACGGGAATTGGCTATTCGTATTTTGAAAGAGAATGATTGACAAAAGCGTCAAATTATATATCATTACTGATTGCAGTGATACGCTGTGAATTAAATTTGTGAAGGATGGAGGAAGGATCACAGAATGATCCTGCCATCGAATTTGGCTTAAAGAGGTTATTGGCGGATTGGGCTATCCCCTTTCTGCTGCCATCGTGTTTGTTCAGCACAGGGACTAAAGGAGGTTTTTGCGATGGCTTTGAACGGAACTGAGAAAAAGGAAATAATTGATCAATTTCAGCTTCATGATTTAGATTCAGGATCACCGGAAGTGCAGATCGCTATTCTCACAAAACGGATCAATGTTCTGACTGATCATTTCAAGAAACATAAGAAGGACTATGCATCCAGACGAGGGCTTTTGAAGATGGTTGGTAGACGAAGAAAGCTCCTGGATTATTTAAAGAAGAACAGAATTGAAAAATACAGATCACTCATCAAGGAACTTAATCTCAGGAAATAACCAGCATTTGTGTTTATCCATCCGGTCTTTTTTGAGCAGGGCGAGTGTGGTTGAATAGGTTTTGTATGGATTATTTGGTAGTGGAAGGAAAGAAAGAATATGATAAGAAAAAATATCACAATCAACGATAAAGAGTTATTTATCGAGACCGGAAGAATCGCCAGACAAGCGGACGGTTCCGTGCTGATAGGCGAGAATGGTACAACAGTACTTGTAACTGCTGTTGCTTCAAAAGGGGCTGAAACCGACAAGAATTTTTTCCCTCTTTTTGTGGAATACAGGGAAAAATTTTACGCCGCCGGCAAGATTCCAGGAGGATTTTTCAAGCGTGAAGGCAGGCCTACCGAACATGAAACAGTAAGCTGCAGGCTTATTGACCGGCCGATACGGCCGCTCTTCCCGGATGGATTTAACTATGAAGTACAGGTTGCCTGTACTGTATTAAGCAGTGATCAGAAGCAGCAGGCTGATGTCCTTGGTATTATCGGCGCTTCCCTCGCTCTTAATATGTCGGAGATACCCTTCGAAACAATTCTGAGCGCGGTTCGTGTTGGTATTGGAGATGACGGATTTATACTGAATCCTACCTTCGACGAAGTAGATGAAGGGGGATTGGATATCGTGGTTGCCGGTTCTGATGACGCGATTGTAATGGTAGAGGGCGGAGCAAATGAGATTTCAGAGGAAAAGATTCTCGAGATTCTCGATTTCGCTCATGAAGGGATTAAGAAGTTTAACGCTTTCCAGCGTGAATTCCTTGAAGAATGCGAGATACCGCAAAAGAGAGAGGTGCCGGAGCCGAAAAGCGACAGCGAACTTCTGGAGAAATTAAGAACCGATTATACTGAAGAGGTTAGTAAAAGAAATAAAATTGAAGGCAAACTTAACAGAGAACGTTCTCTCGCACAGTTGACCAGAGAAGCTGTAGAAAAATACTCTGAAGAGTATCCGGATTCCGGAAAGGAAATTGGCGGGGCGCTTCACGAGATTGAACGAGAGATTGTTAGAGAGTTAATTGTTAAAGATAAAGTGCGGGTTGATGGAAGAGGCTTAGACGACATAAGAGATATTGTAGGTGAAGTCGGCGTAATGCCTCAGACTCACGGGAGCGCTCTTTTTACAAGGGGAGAAACCCAGAGTCTCGTTGTTGTAACGTTGGGTACGTCTCAGGATGAACAGCGCATCGATGCTCTAAGGGGCGAATCGTGGAAAAAATTCCTCCTACACTACAATTTTCCTCCTTACAGTGTAGGTGAAGTTGGATTCTTCCGTGGCCCCGGCCGGCGTGAGATTGGTCACGGTGTACTGGCGGAACGTTCGATTAGACCGGTTATTCCAGCCGAGGAAGATTTTCCTTATACGATAAGAGTTGTTTCCGACATTATGGAATCGAATGGTTCAAGCTCTATGGCAACCGTTTGTGGAAGCACACTGGCTCTTATGGATGCAGGGGTTCCCATTACAAAGCCCCTTGCCGGCATTGCTATGGGACTTGTTATGGAAGGCGAAGATTACGCTATCCTTACTGATATTCTCGGGCTGGAAGATCACCTTGGAGATATGGATTTCAAAGTTGTTGGATCCAGAGATGGAATCACGGCCTTTCAGATGGATACAAAGATATCCGGCGTATCGCGCGATGTACTCGCTAAAGCCCTTGAAAAAGCCCATAAAGCCAGAATTAGTATTCTCGAAACGATGTTGGAGACAATTTCCGAACCTCGAGCTGAGATATCTCCCAATGCTCCAAAGATTATTCAGATAGTGATTCCGGTTGATAAAATTCGGGAAATTATCGGCCCTGGTGGAAAAGTAATCAGGCGTATCCAGGAAGAATCCGGCGCCAAGATAGATATTGATGACGATGGAACTGTACAGATCGCGGCTGTGGATAAGGAAGCTGGCGACAAAGCTCTTAGAATGGTTGAGGCTATAATTGAGGAACCGGAGCTTAACAAGATTTACAAAGGAATTGTAAAGAGTGTCGTTAAGTTTGGCGCCTTTGTTGAGATTCTTCCCGGTAAAGACGGATTGCTCCATATTTCAGAGATTGCGAACAAACGTATTGATAAAGTGGAAGATGTGCTCAATGTCGGAGATGAATTAGAAGTCAAGATTATTGGTATTGATGATCAGGGAAAGATAAGGCTAAGCCGGAAAGTTCTTTTGTAGTTTTTTTCGGCGGACAGTATGGATAATCCTTGAGGTAATACAAATTGGGCGCTTATTTCTATCGCACACTGGATTTCTATAGGTTCCTTTTGCAGAAAATTTCATATTCGGGCCCTGTTTCCATCATACTGTTTGTGAAGGGATGAAATTGGAAGCAAAACAAATCATCTCCAATTCACTCGCAGAGGTTGGTATTTGTTATCTTCCTCATCACAGTGGACTCCCTGCTCCCTGCCGTGCTACTGAAGGTTCGGCAGGCTATGATATTTATGCCGCGTGTGACGAAAGTGTTGTGATTAAACCGGGCGATGTCAAGATAGTCCCGTCCGGGTTTAAGCTCGCTGTTCCCCGCGGGCATGAAGTGCAGGTAAGGCCCAGGAGCGGACTGGCACTTAATAACAGAATAGGTGTTTTGAATAGCCCCGGGACTATCGATAGTGATTACAGGGGAGAAGTAGGGGTTATTCTGTATAATTTTGGTTCCGAGAAATTTGTTGTGCGAAGGGGGGACAGGATAGCCCAATTTGTTATTTGCAAATTACCCGATGCCTGTCTTGTGGAACTGGATCAGCTTGACGCCACCAAACGTGGTGATGGTGGATTTGGCCATACCGGTTAGGAGAAAGGTTGTCCCTTTTTCTTTTAATACTTTCCGTTATACTATTCTCTATTTTTCTTTCTTATTTCTTATGGAAAATTAAATGGGGAACTCTGCCTGATAATTTTCCCCGTGTTCTCGCTTATCATAAAGTTACGGATTTCGAATTTGGAGGGACATGGATGCCTCCCGGCAGATTTATTTCTCAGATTGATCAGCTTGTCGATTTGGGATTCAATTTTATAAATGAGGACGAATTCATAGCGGTAATTGAGGGTAGACGTTCTGGAAACAAGAACGAAATACTCCTTACTTTTGATGATGGTTACCGGGAATTTCTGTTTAATGTTGCGCCTGCGCTGAAGAAACGGGGTATTGGTGCTTTGATTTTTCTTGTTACCTCATATGTAGGAAAGTATAACTATTGGGAGTTAAATCTTCCGTGGCGTAAGTTCAAGCATTTAGACTGGGATGAGATAAAAGAGCTTTCGAAGATGGGATTCAGTTTCGGATCACATTCAATGTCCCACAGAGATCTAACAAGATTGAATCCGGAGGAACTAAGGGATGAATTAATCCTTTCAAGGCAGAAGATAGGTGAAGAGCTTCACGAAGAGATAAAAAGCTTTTCTTATCCTTTTGGCAGGGTGAATGCCGGAGTACGTGATGAAACCCGCAGAGCAGGGTACCGGGCCGCATTCTCAATGTACCCCTCATTCTCAAATTCAGAAATTGACACCTTTATTCTTCGTCGTGAAGGTGTATATATTATAGACAATATTTTCAGTCTGAAAAACAAACTGTCGTCAGGAACTTTGTTCTGGATTGAAGATTTAAAAGGAAGATTTATCAATGGAGTATCTGTGTTGACCCCCTTGATAAAGAAGTATTTTTGAAAGATTCGCGCGGAGAAACATTTGGGACAAGAAGAAAATTACTTTCTCTTAAAAAGATAGGATTGTGTGTTTTTATCCAGGCTGTAGTTGAATCCCGCCTGATTTGCTCTCGCACAGACATCTTCGGAGATAAAACCCCTTATGGAAAGAATTTCCAGCGTTAATGGATAAGATTCTCTTTCCGCCATATATTCGCTGAGAGCTGACCGGATTTTTTTCTCCAGCTGTCGCATTTTGATTTCATCAAGGTTACCGTTTAGGTAAGTATCAGTTGTTGCCGCAGTTCTTGTGTCGGCCCTGGTTTTGCTGCTGAGCAGAGACCATCCCGGGAAAAGTAAGGAAGGAACAGCGAATTCTCCAATAAAGAAACAGGCCAGCAAAGTCAATATGGTTATAGACGCGGGCAAAAACCGTTTCTTGGAATAAATTTTTTCTTTTTCTTCGGGCTGAGTTGCCTTAATTTCCGGCGTTGATTTTTGGGTGACCTGCAGCAATTCTTTTTCAGAAAGATTTTTCAGAGCTTCATAAATACTGAAACGAGCCATTTTCCCATTTGAAATCAATTTGGAAAATTCCATTTCTTCTTCAAGCAATTCGTAAATGAAATCCTCATTTCTTGTTAGTTCCGGCCGTTTTTCATCTGGCTTGACAATATTTTTGAATGTCATTTCCGAAGACGGAAATCTATTTTTGAGCTCTGGGAATTCATCGATTCTACGCATACTTTCCATCAGAATAGCATCAACCCTAATGTCGGAAAAACTTTTAACGCCTTGTAGGAGCTTGTTTCCCGAGATAAATTTGTAATGACTTTTGGGCCAGCTTAGAACCTCCTGAATTGTTTCGTATATTTGATCTACAAAAATTGTTTTTAGTTCATCCTCTGAAAAATATTTTTCAGATAGCATTATTTCCGTAAGATCAAGTTTTGTTTCAGTCTGGATTTGCTGTAGGCTGTTCATTTCACTTCTGCTTAAGAATCCGTACCGTAGTAGGTAGTCTTTGAGTGGGTCTCTTGTCCGGTCTCTGCGGTCCCGCGTGGAGATGAGCATTCCATCACGAAAGAAAATAGCCATTTTTTCTTCACAGTTAACAAGGAGCATCCCGGATTTTTGCTGTACAGAGATCAATTGAAGTATTTCACTTAACCCAAAATCTTTTACATCTCCTTCAAATGCCATATTCAGCCCTTTCTACAGAGTGTCCATAAAAACTCCGAAGGGGTCTTTTCCTTCACCGTTTTCTATCGATTGAACCCCGGGGGACTCGTTGTTTGTTGTATAATTGATGTTTTCTTCTTCTTCCATTTGTTCTAAGTGCATTTCCTGCGGAAGAATATTATAATTTCGAGTTTTCTTCGGATTTCTGGCGCGGATTGAGAAAGTGATCCCAAGAGCGATTATGGTTAGAGATGCTATTATTTTCCAAAGTGAGATAGAAGTGAACTCATAACGCGGATCATTAAAATAGAAACCGTTCCACACCAGAAAAAGGATGGCGATGCAGTTGATAAATATCATTGATACGCCGGCAAATGTTCTTTCAATGTATATATGTGTTCCACCGGGAAAGAGTAACATTCTTCTCCACTCAGCGGTTGTGGTTCTCTTGTTTGCTCCCAGCCGTTTGCGTCTCAGAAGCGCCTCGGTGACCTTTACACTGGAAAGTCCTTTAATTACACTGCTGCAATCTTTACATAGATTGATCCCCCGGTCACTATCGACGCAATCCGGACAGACCGAGTTATTACAATTGTCACAGTTGTATACTTTCCAGTTTCCCGGAAGCATACGTTTTATAACGCAGGAAATAAGGATGCTTGTTGGAAGCAGGAACCACAGACAATTGAATGGCAGTAGAATCCAGATTTTGAGGATCTCGTCTACAAGAATTGATTCTCGGGTTCTAACTTCACGGGCGGCAATCGACCGCAGATCAGGTTTTCTAAAACCACAGTCGAGGACCTCATGATTTCCAAATGTAATAGCCGGATTATTTATTTTGTATTTTTCGATTCCAAACTCGCCGGCCTTTGTAAGCGCCGAACCCGAAAGCCTGAAACGCATTTTCTTGATACAGGTCTGGCCGATGTTGTATTGCGCTACGGCATTAGTTGAGTCCATAGAAGAAACGTGCCGGTATCCGGCAAGGGCTTTGTCGAGATCATTTTCCTTGAAATATACATTGGCCAGGTTAATAAATGCCGGAGCGAAATCCTTTTTTTCTGAAACCGAACGTTTAAGATATTCTTTTGCTGCCGTGAGATTTCCCTTTCTATACATTAATGTCCCGAGAGCAAAATTTCGTTCAGCTTGAAATTCCGGAGAATCAATTTCTTCTATTAAGCCTATAGTTTCTTTGTCGGCCCCTTTTTCGTTAATCAGAGAGAGGCGTCTCGTTACGCTGTATTCATCAATGCCGGGAACATGATTATTTGTTTTTCCGATAAAGAAAGAAGAAAAGGAGAGAAGAAGAACAAGGGTCACTAAGAGTGCCTTTTCTTTTTTTGAAGTGAAACTCCAGACAATAATAATAAGGAGAAAAGCGTAAATAGCAAGCCCCAGACGCATCAAAGCCAGTCCCGCCAGGATTACTAAGCCGATATATTTCG
>JAUXHZ010000100.1 GCA_030621255.1 Candidatus Latescibacterota bacterium | reverse complement strand
GCCGAATGTGTATCGAAAGTCCTCGACTGGCGTGAACAGGTTCATTTCTTGATATTCAACGCCGGGCTTACCAGGGACAATCTTCTTCTTCGCATGAAGGATGATGAATGGGAAAGTGTTATCAAGGTAAATTTGACCGGCACATACAATTTTACAAAAGCGGTCACGAGGCATATGCTTAAGAAAAGGTTTGGGCGTGTAGTGAATATTGCCTCGGTTATAGGCCTTATAGGAAACGCGGGTCAGTGTAATTATGCCGCGAGCAAGGCAGGGGTTATCGGTTTTACAAAATCTGTAGCGAGGGAATTGGCGCCCCGAGGGATCACAGCGAACGCGATTGCTCCGGGGTTTATTGAAACAGCGATGACAGCGAAGCTTTCCGAGAGTATAAGGGAGAGCATGCTTAAGCAGATACCACTTGGAAGATTTGGAACGGGAAGAGATGTTGCGGGGATTGTGCTCTTCCTCATCTCCGGGCTGGGAAGTTACATCACAGGGCAAGTAATTAACTGTGATGGTGGAATGGTTATGGGTTAGTTACTCAAAACAGGAGGTAAAAAGTAGATGTCACTTGAAGACAGAGTAAAAAAGGTTATTGAAGAGCAGCTTTCAGTTAATCAGGATCAAATCATTGAAAACGCTTCTTTTATTGATGATCTCGGAGCTGATTCACTTGATACCGTAGAACTCGTTATGGCGCTTGAAGAAGAATTCAGTATGGAGATTCCAGACGAGGAAGCCGAAAAAATAACAAAAGTCGGCGAAGCAATTAAATATGTACAAAATAATGTTCAGGAATAATATGCAAGGGGTTTCGCCCGGCAACCAGTACTGCTAAAGGTTTCGGGCGCAGACGGTACTAAGTACCCGCCCCTTTTCCGGGGTGTTGCAGTAAAGTTTAGCAAGTTTTTTGAACCCTTTTGAAAAGGGATTTCAAATAGATAGTACAGGGGGGAATATGTCCGCCAGCAGGAGAGTAGTTGTTACAGGCATGGGGATTATTAGTCCATGTGGAAAAACTGTAGAGGAAAACTGGGAAAATATAGTCGCCGGCAGGCCTGGAATAGATATAATCAAGGCTTTTGACCCGAGTGATTACAGCTCACAGGTAGGTGGAGAGGTCAACGATTTCGATCCAAACGATTATATAGACAAGAAGGATGCGAAACGAATGGACCGCTCTTCACAACTGGCCGTAGCTGCTTCAGTGGAAACTGTTCAGGGCGTAGATACCGACAAGGTCAATGGTGAAGATTTTGCTGTGATAATCGGATCCGGTATCGGTGGAATTAGAACTTTCGAAAAACAGCATGGAAGATATATTAAGGGAGGCCCCTCAAGGATCAGTCCTTTCTTTATACCGATGATGATTTCTGATATGGCTTCCGGTTTGGTTTCTATCCGATATGGATTTAAGGGGCCGAACTACGCTACAGTATCTGCTTGCGCCTCAGGCGGACACGCTATAGCGACTTCATGGATGGTAATAAAAAGCGGTTACGCGAAGGCTGCTGTTACGGGTGGGGCGGAGGCTACGATTTCTCCTATGGCACTCGGTGGTTTTTGTTCAATGAAGGCACTTTCGACTCGAAATGATGATCCTAAGAGATCGAGCCGGCCCTTTGACGTTGATCGTGATGGTTTTGTTATGGCTGAGGGCGCGGGTATTATTCTTCTTGAGGAACTTGAACACGCGAGAGCCAGAGGCGCGGAGATATACGCTGAAATGGTCGGGGTTGGTATGACTGGCGATGCCTATCACATAACTTCTCCGTCTCCAAACGGGGAGGGAGCTGTTGCCTCGATGCGAATGGCATTGAACGATGCAGGCCTTAACACTGAAGATATTGATTATATAAATGCCCACGGAACATCCACGCAGTATAATGACAAAGCGGAAGCGCAGGCAATACTATCTCTTTTCGGAAAAGAAAGCGCAGTTCATGTCAGTTCAACAAAATCGAGTACTGGTCACCTTCTTGGAGGTGCTGCGGGAGTGGAGTTTATTATATCCACAATGGCTTTAGTAAATAACGTTATGCCTCCAACTGCCAATCTCGAAAATGTTGATGATGAGTGTCTTCTGAATCATGTACTGGAAGCGCGCGAGAAGAATCTCCGCTATGTAATGAGCAATTCATTCGGTTTTGGCGGACACAATGTAAGTCTTGTTTTGAAAAGTTTTGATGACTGAGTTGATGATTTCTTATGGGTAATTTCCTGAGTCGTTTTAAGGGTTATTTTAAGGCTTCTGTTGACGATGGAGGCTGCCGGCTTGCTGCTCTTGAAAAAAAATTAGGCTATAACTTTCGCGGCAGAGAGAATCTGGTTGAAGCCTTAACTCATAGTTCCGTTCTCGGGGTACTCCCGGCAGACAGTAAAAATACAACCTATGAACGGCTTGAATTTCTAGGAGATGCTGTTCTGGGACTTGCTACAGCCGGTTATCTTATCAGGGAATTTCCCAATGAAAATGAAGGAGAACTTACCAAGAAAAAATCACTTCTCGTAAGTAAAAGTGTTCTGGCAAAGAAAGCGGAACAGCTTAAACTGAAAGAACATATAATCCTCAGTGACAACGCGTACAGAGATGGAGTTCATGGGCAGGATTCGATACAAGCGGATGTTATGGAAGCAATTATAGGCGCTTTGTATATTGATGGAGGTTTTGAAATTGCCAGGGATTTTACCATAAACTTTATCCTTGGCACTTTACATGAGGATATACAACACAGAGATTATATAAATTACAAAAGTGAGCTTCAGGAATGGGTACAACGTGAATATGGGAGATATCCTGAGTACAGCGTAAAATCTACCAGGGGGCCTGAACACGATAAAATATTTTTTATTGAAGTGAAGATCGAAGGAATAACTCGTGGTAGAGGAAGAGGGAAAAACAAAAAAGACGCGGAGCAGATGGCCGCTAAGGAAGCACTTACGGTTATTTCCGGGGAAGAATAAGAGGTAAACAATTGGCAAAAAAGATTATGAAATTACCCTTCGTTTTTGGCGGTGACGCTGAGGCCTTTTGTGATGAGTGCCAGTTGCCTTGCAATCTCGAAGAGATAAATATCGATTGCCACCGCCGGTTTTTTCTCGCCGGAAACATTTCATGCTCTTATTTTGTCTATGGATATTGTTTCCTTGTCGGTGAGCCGGGGTGCATTTTTGACAACGGCGGCCGGCACGATAGCTACTGGCTTCAGATTCTAAACAAATATTTCCATAATACAGAAGGCCAGGATGAAGAAGATAACTTCCTGAAGCACAAAGAAGAAGTGCTGCAGTTAATCGATGATCAGATAAATAAACAGAATGTTTTCCTATGCCGGTATATTGAAGAGTATTACAACAGGATTATGGAAATGGGGGGAGGGTTATCTGATGAAATGCTTTCAAAACTGGATAATGCCTATCTTTCCCTCCTAAAGGGTATCAAACGGAAGACTGACTAGGCCCCTCGGCAGATAAGGATATCTTTAAAATCTATAAGAGGTCGAAAGTGAAACCTCGGTAATTTCGATCTTCTCACTCAAATACTCTGATTCTCTCTCGAAACTTCCGACAGCGACATTAAGATCAATTTTAAGGACCTGGTCGATAAGACCCCCTATACCGAAGGAATAAAATTCCCGGTTTTTGATAACATCGAAAGGAGACCATTCAGTGGTAAGTTGTTCACTAATACCCGCGATATAAGTAATTTCTTCCAACCCCGCAAATCTCGAAGGAGCAAAAGAGTATCCCGCGCGCACTTTGGCGGGATAGAATGGAAGTGTAAGCTCCGCCCCCAGATTGAAATCTACAGTTTCCTTAAGAAGAGGTTTGCCCGGATCTAACTCGTTAAACATTTTAAGGCCGTTATATTTTGTCTGACTGTAGTCACAGTATTCGGCATCCGCGCTGACAAGCAGATTCATAAGTTGATATGAAATGCCTCCCCTGAATTTCATAGGAAGTGTATATTCATCTTCGATGTAGAAGTAATAGGGGTCAGTTGTCCACGGATCACCATTAGACCAGTTTCCATCATAGGATTCAACAGCGTCACCTTCATAGGAGAGCCAGACCGGGCTGCTTATTTTAAAGCCGGCTCTTAGTCGGCTGGACAATCTGAAAAGAAACCCGAACTCCATGCTTAAGCCGTCAAGGTGAGCTGAAACATCATCACTGAAAATATAGGTTGAATCACCTCCCGCATAAGAAATTTCTTCAATGAATTGTGCTGATTCATCCCATATAACTAAGTTGGTGCCGACGGCAACCCTCGGAGAAATATCTATGCCCGCTCCGAACCGGTACTGGTATATAGTTCCTGTTTGATTAAATGTGTTCCGGATTATACCGGACAGATCGGAGCGCCAAGCTGTTTTAAAATACTCAAGATTAGAATTTGCAACACGGAATATGCCAAACCCTAGAACCAGGCTGCCGCGGTACGTGGGATAGGGGTAAACAGTTGTCAGGTGACAGATCCCGGTCGATGAATTAGGGATAAGGGAATTATATCCCCTGTAATTAGTGGTCAGATCTTTCGCGGCATAGTGAATCCCGAATGATAATTCCTTCTTTTTTATCTGAGTCAGCCCGGCAGGGTTGTAAATTAGAGCGAAGGCGTCATCACTCACGGCTGTATAAGCACCCCCTAGTGAAGCCGGCCTGGCGCCCGACTCGTATGTGTTAAGCAGATTCAGTCTGTCAAGCTGTAGTGTGCCGATTATTTGTGAACGTGCCGGTACAGCACAAAGAAGCATTATAAAAATAGATATTGCTGTTTTTCTGATATTCAATTTATCACCTCACTGCGTAAGAATTCCTGCCGGCCCGGGATTCATCGGGAAGGCCGCTTTTTGTGGTTGGATTTGTTTTTGTTATCATTATTGTTATTATCTTCTCTGTTCTTCTCTTCGGACTCGCGTTCGTTTGACCGCTTTGAAGTATTTTGGCCGCTATCGTGTGATTTTTTAATCAATCTTGTATCTTTGTTTTCTTTTTTCTTTTCTATTACAGTCGATTTCTTCCCGTTTTCTATAGTTTTTGATTCCCCGTTTTCCCTAATTGTTGAAGCCCCGAAGTCTATGTTAACCGGATTTGAATCTAACAGGTCACGTCCGATTATTACCTCTTTATCATTTATTAGTATATCTCTGTCTCCTATTATACTTCTTGTGGGGATATTTTGTTTCCCTGGGTCTGAAAGCTCATTATACCACCAGGGTTCAATATAGTAGTTGTGCCACATGCCTGGATAGACAACGGGAGTATAATAACCGGTATATGCGTGATGGTCATGACAGTCAGAGCAGGAATAATATTCATCTGTTTTGGAAGGTTCTGATTCAACGCGCGGATGATTGAGG
>JAUXHZ010000032.1 GCA_030621255.1 Candidatus Latescibacterota bacterium | reverse complement strand
TCTTTCTGTTTTTTCTGCTGCGGCCTTATAAGTATAAAGTAAAAGATTATAAAAATCGCTACTATCGGTAAAAGATTCATTAATAACGATCCGCCACCATTAGCTCCTCCCGAAGGATTACTAAACGCGAACATCAAATAAGACATCATTCCTCCCTCTTTAAGATTTGTCTACTGCTTATCTCTTTTATTATAAAATTCTTTCCTCCAAAGGAGAAAAGAACCCTCTCTAATAGACTGCCTTATTTCGGCAAGTAAATGCAAGTAAAAATAGAGATTATGATATGTGGCAAGACGCGGCCCAAGCAATTCGCCCGCCATAAAGAGATGCCTTAGATAGCTGCGTGAATAATTTTTACACACATCACACCCGCACGCAGGGTCTATTGGCCCGAAATCAGTTTTATTCACGGTATTTTTAAGTACAACTTTGCCCTGTGATGTAAAAACCGTTCCATTCCTCGCGTTACGTGTCGGCATCACACAATCAAACATATCTACTCCACGGGCGACCCCCTCTACAAGATCCTCCGGAAACCCCACTCCCATAAGGTACCTTGGTTTTTCAACAGGCAGGATTTCAGTAACAAGTTCCGTCATATCAAGCAGCTCATCCTTCGACTCTCCAACTGAAAGCCCTCCAATGGCATAGCCCGGAAAATCAAGGGCTGTAATTTCTTCTACCGATCTTTTCCTCAGATCGTGAAAAACAGACCCCTGAACAATTCCGAAGAGGACCTGTTGATAGGGATTGGGCTCAGCTCTACGAATGAGATGTTCTTTGCTTCTTCGCGCCCAGAGTGTAGTTCGCTCAAGAGCATCGCGGGCCCTTCCCCTGCTGCACGGATATTCAACACACTGGTCGAGTACCATCATAATATCCGCTCCGATATCCAGTTGTATATCCACAACTCTCTCGGGCGAAAACAAATGTTTTGAACCATCGATATGAGATTGAAATTCCACCCCTTCATCACTAACACGGTTCAAGTCAGCAAGGCTGAAAACCTGATATCCCCCACTATCCGTTAAAACAGGCTTGTGCCAGGACATAAATTGCTGGATACCTCCACCGGCGGCAACTATATCCTCACCCGGCCTCAAATGAAGATGATACGTATTGGCCAATATTATATCGGCGCCAATCTCACGCAAATCTTCTGAAGAAAGGCATTTAACAGTGCCAAGAGTGCCAACCGGCATAAATACCGGCGTATCTATTCCTCCATGGTCTGTCTCCAGATGACCCCGCCTTGCTCCATGGTCCACATCAAACAATTCAAAACTAAAGGGCAATTGTAAATCTCTCCTTATTGTATAAACATAGCATCACCATAACTGTAGAAACGAACCCCCCTATTCGCGGCCCACTCGTAAGCATGAAGCATATTTTCCCTGCCGGCGAACGCTGAAACAAGAAGAAAGAGGCTCGAACGTGGTAAATGCAGATTTGTAACAAGAGCATCCACTACCTTGAACTTATATCCGGGGTAGATAAACAACCTCGTGTTGCCGGATATCCAGGTCTCCCCATCTATTTCATCTTCCCGCCTGTCATCAATCGCACCGGAAGCAAGCGATTCCAGCATTCTCGTAGTGGTTGTACCAACCGCGATCACCCTGCGATTATCCTTTTTCGCCAATTTTATTTCATCCCAGACTTTCTTTTTTATTCTAATATACTCGGGTGACAATTTATTATCTTCAACAATCTCATTTCTCAAAGGACGGAAAGTACCCGGCCCTATATGAAGAGTCAAGGACAAAACCGTACAACCCTTCCATTGAATCTTGCGCATAATTTCTTCTGTAAAATGAAGCCCCGCGGTCGGTGCTGCTACAGAACCTTTATTCGAGGCATAAACAGTCTGATATCGCCCTATGTCAATCTTTCCGCTCTCTCTTTTTATATAAGGAGGAAGTGGCATTTCCCCATACGACTCAATAAAATCCCATTCGGGAACCGTAACCGACAGTTTTACTTCCCATTCCCCATTTTCAATCTCCCGGACAAGCACAATTGAATCCCCTTCTTGCCCCACAAGAATCTCATCACCCTCCCTCACACGTTTCGAGGGCTTCAGCAAGGCTATCCAATTCCCGTTCTCGGCCTGTCTGATTAAAAATATTTCAATACGGGCTCCTGTTGCTTTTTTGCCGAATATACGTGCGGGGATCACTTTAGAATTATTGATTACAACTAGATCGCCGGACTGCATATACCTGATAATATTAGCGAAGCGTGTTTCACTAATGCCGCCCCGCTCACGGCGGAATACAATCAACCGGCTGTCGTCCCGGTATCCTGAGGGATACTGGGCAATAAGTTCTTTTGGTAAATCGTAATCAAAATCACTAAGTTTCATTCTATCGTCTTCTGAATAAAATCCGGTTAATCATTAAAAATATCACTTTGATTTCCGTCTGAACCTGAAGATTTAAATCCTATATGTTTTAAACCTGTCTCTGTAATAATACGCCCTCTGGCTGTTCTCTGCAAAAACCCTTTTTGGATTAAAAATGGTTCATAAATATCCTCTATTGTATCCACTTCTTCGGAAACAGCAACAGCAATAGAGTTAATCCCCACCGGCCCGCCGGAAAATTTTCCGGCAATAACCTCAAGGATATTCCTGTCCATTTCATTTAACCCAATTTTATCAATCATCAGTCTGTTCAGACCATAGTCCACAATATTTTTATCTATCCGCCCGCTTCCATTCACCTGTGAAAAATCCCTTATCCTTCTAAGAAGCCTGTTCGTTATTCTGGGCGTCCCCCGTGAACGCCTCGCAATCTCCTCCGCGCCTTCATCATCAATTTCAACATTCATAACATGGGCCGAGCGTTTCGCTATGGCCAGCAGATCCTGTGTAGAATAATAATCTAGTCTCGCCACAATGCCGAATCTGCTTCTCATTGGCGGAGTTATCATTCCCGCGCGGGTTGTAGCTCCCACAATCGTAAAAGGCTCAATAGAAAGCGAATAATATCTCGCATGCGGCCCTTTATCAACAATTAATTCGCATTTAAAATCTTCCATAGCCGGGTACAGATGTTCTTCAACAATAACATTTAACCTGTGAATTTCATCAATGAACAGAACATCTTTTCTTTCGAGCTTGGTAAGAATCGCTATTAGCTCAGCGGGTTTCTGAAAAACAGGCCCTGATGAGACATTAATATTTACCCCAAGTTCTTTAGCGATAATATGAGAGAGTGTAGTTTTCCCAAGCCCCGGGGGGCCGTAAAGAAGAACATGATCCAGTTGTTCATCTCTCTGCCTTGCAGCCTCAATAAAGACCGCGATATTTTCCTTTAATCGTTTCTGACCGACAAATTCGGAAAGAGTCCTCGGTCTGAGTATCAATTCAATTTTTCTCTCCTCAGATGTCGCTTCAGAATCTGTCATACTTTTATCAACCAAAAATAACCCTCTCAATCATTTTACGAACTTCTCTTTAAAAGTTCCCTGACAAAATCTTCAACGCCCGCCAAATTGGAAATATCCTCGGATGAAAGCCTGTTAATAGCTTTTAGAGCGGCAACCCTTGTAAATCCGAGAGAACACAGAGCTGCGGTAACCTCTTCACTTAACTCATTATCCAGAGTAGAAACAGATACCCCGGAGCCAGCCCTATAATCTGCTATATTGACCTTGTCTTTCAGTTCCAGAATAATTCTCTGGGCTGTTTTTTTTCCAATTCCTGGAAATGCGGTAAGCGCTGAAACTCTTTCGCCACATATTAAATCAGCAAGTTCTGCAGAGGTGCTGGATGAAATAATCCCCATAGCTACTTTAGGGCCTACTCCACTAACACCAAGAAGCGACAAAAACATCGATTTATCCTCCTCGATGGCGAACCCAAATAACACAATCGAGTCTTCTCTTACATGCATATATGTGAAAAAAGACACAATCTCACCTTCAGAACCCAAACTATACAAAGTTCTTGATGGGACAAAAAGCTCCAACCCCACACCGCCTATTTCGACAATAACACTTATTTCTTTCTTTGCCGTTAAAATACCTTCAACCGTTGCTATCAAAACAACTCTCCCAACTTGCTGGAAATTCTCAAGATATGACAAAATGCTATCGCCAGGGCATCTGTTTCGTCTGTAGTCGCCGGTTGCTCGTTAAGTTTAAATAATTTGCCGACCATTGCCGCAACCTGCATCTTGGTGGCTGTCCCCGTTCCGGTAACACTGCACTTTACTTCTCTTGGTGAATACTCAAATATCCGTTTTCCAGCCTGAATAGCGGAAAGTAATATTACTCCTCTTACTTCCGCGAGAGAAAAAGCACTCTTGACATTTTTTGATATAAAAACAGTTTCGACGGCCACGTCATCCGGACCATATTTCTCAAGAATTTCATCCAGCCCGTCTTTTACCTGCAGAAGCCGCTCGGCCCGTGGAGTTCCCTTCTTTATTTTAATAATACCCGAATCCAGATATACAATCTCCCGCCCTCTATTTTCCACCAGACCGTAGCCTGTTACATAACTCCCGGGATCGACACCAACCGTCAGAGGCACAATCCAACTCCTATCACACGACTCAACTATCTCAACTATTCCAGATTTTGCAGAAAATACCCGGGCAGATAGAATTGTCAGATTTCTTTATCAATTTCATCAAAAATTTCATCCGGAATATCAAAATTAGAGCTTACGCTCTGCACGTCATCCAGATCCTCAAGGGTACCTACCAGTTTCAGGACACTGACAGCATGTTTCCGATCCAGCTTTACAGTATTGTTTGGAATAAGGGAAATCCCGGCCATCTGACATTCTATTCCCGCTTCAACAATCGCCCGATGAAGCGGTTCAAAATCCTCCTTGGAAGATATAATCTCATATACGCCTTCATCAGCATCAATTTCCTCAACACCATTTTCAAGCGCGATTCCATATATCTGCTCTTCATCGGTTTGAGATTCATCAATCACTATCATCCCTTTGCTTTCAAACAAATATGACACGGAATGAGGTTCCCCAAGGTGCCCGCCATACTTAGTAAAAGCATGCCGGACTTCGGCGCTGGTCCGGTTTTTGTTGTCAGAGAGGCATTTTACAAAAACCGCCACTCCTCCCGGTGCGTATCCTTCAAAAGCGCACGCTTCATATGTAACTCCGGGAAGCTCTCCGATACCACGCTTTATAGCCTTGTCAATATTATGCTTGGGCATATTATTGTCATGAGCATTCTGGATAGCCGTTCTCAGGCTTGGATTTGAATCTATATCCCCTCCGCCTTCTTTGGCGGCAACTACAATCTCCCTTATTATTTTTGTAAAAGTCTTTGCTCTCTGGGCGTCAGCTTTTCCTTTTTTCCTTTTTATTGTACTCCATTTAGAATGACCTGACAAAGATTTCCTCCCGCAAAGTTATTAATCACTCTCTTCATTTTCCGTCTTAAATTGAGCTATCAATTTCTGGGCTTGTTCATGCGGAACAGTCTCATAATGAGAGAATTTTCTACTATGGCTCGCCCTGCCCTGTGTCATTGAACGAAGGGAAGTGGAATACCTATATAAATCTGCAAGGGGCACCTGAGCTGTAATTCTTTGCTGTCCCCTGTCCTGCTCAGTTCCCATAATCTTTCCTCTTCTCATCGAGAGATCACCCATCACATCGCCCATGTGTTCATCAGGAACAAATACTTCGACTTCCATTATGGGCTCAAGAAGGACCGGTTTGGCTTCCTTCATCGCAATTTTAAATCCCTTTGAACCAGCAGCTTTAAAAGCCGCATCTGAAGAATCAACACTGTGATAAGATCCATCAAAGAGTGTTGCCTTTAAATCCACTATCTTGTGGCCGGCCAACACCCCTCCTTCCATTGCTTCAATAATACCCTTTTCAACAGCAGGGATATGCTTCGTTGGTACATTGCCCCCCACTACTTCATTAACAAACTTGAAACCTTCACCTCTCGAAAGAGGCTCTATCCTCAAATGAACATCGCCGTATTGACCTCTCCCGCCACTCTGCTTTTTATGTTTTCCCTGAGCTGAAGCGGCGGCAGATATTGTTTCCAGATACTCCACCTTTGGAGGAACCATATCAACCTCAACATTATATCTTTCCTTCAGTCTGCTTATTATTACGTCAAAGTGCTGTTCACCCTGTCCGGAAAGTATAGTTTGCCTTAACTGTTGATTACTCTCAATACTGAAGCTTATATCTTCATCGGAAAGCTTGTGAAGCCCCATCCCGATCTTGTCCATTTCTCCTTTTACTTTAGGAACAATACCAGTTCGGATCGAGGGGGATGGGCAGTCAATTCCCGAAACCAGAAAGGAGTCTTTCTTCTTGCAGAGAGTACTATTAACCTTGGTTGTTTTCAGTTTCACCGCCGCACCGATATCACCTGCCGGAATAGAATCAGTATCTATCTTTTTCTTTCCCTGCACAAAAAAGAGCTGGCCTATCCTTTCAGACGATTCTTCATTCGAGTTATACAAATCCTGGCTATTTGTAACTTCACCAGAGAAAACCTTTATATATGACATGTCGCCAATATCTTTCTCGGAGAGAGATTTAAAAACAAACGATATGACAGGTGAGTCTTTATCAATTTTAATAACCTTGGTTTCATTTGATGAAACAGATTTTACTTCAATTTCACTCCGCCATTCGGGAGAAGGAAGCATCTCTACGATCATATCAACAAGTTGTTTGACTCCAACATTGGCTGTGGCCGACGTAACAACCATAGGAACCAACGTTCCCTGCCGGCATCCTGCGCCCAACCCTCTTACCAGCTCTTCATCAGTAAGTTCGCCGGATTCAAGAAACTTCTCGAGAAGTGAATCATCGCTCTCCGCGGCAAAATCCTGCAGTTTCTGTCTCCATTCGGCTGCCTTGTCAACCATCTGGTCTGGTATATCCTCTTCTTTGAAAGTTCCTTTGGAATCTTCCGAATATATGTACGCCTTCTTCTTCAGGATATTTATCACTCCCCTGAATTCACTCCCCCGTCCCACTGGAAGCATAATAGGCATAACAGATTTCCCGAGAGTATCCTGAGCATCCTTTACACATTTATCAAAGTCGGCATGCTCTTTATCCATCTTATTCACACACACGATACGGGGAAGCTCATCCTTCGCGAGATAGCCCCATGTTTTCTCAGTACCTGCTTCGACACCATGCTCGGCGCTTATTACAATAATTCCTCCTTCGACTACCTTCAGGGCAGCCATCGTCTGGCCAATAAAATCTTCGTATCCCGGGGTATCAAGCAGGTTTATTTTTTTCTTGTTATGTTCTATCGCAGCAACATTCGAATAGACCGATATCTTCCTTTTAATCTCTTCGGAATCCGAATCCATCAGGGTATTACCCTCTTCTATCTTTCCTATCCTGTTTATAACACCGGCATTGAAAAGAACAGCTTCACACAGAGAGGTCTTCCCCGATGATTGATGCCCGACAATTGCCACATTTCTTAATTCACTAATCTCGTACTTCTTCAAAGACAACCTCCAGTTCTCATATTATTCGACAATAAATCTTTTCCTGAATAATCAAAAGTCCACGCCGGTCCCTGCTCGCGGACAGACCTTTTGTTTACCTATCCAACAAAATTATCAGGCACCGCCAAATAGTTTACCTAAATATAAAAATATGATCGAAATTATCCAGAGAATAACAACCGGAACGGCTGATTTTTTTATCTCTATCCTGAAAATGGCAGCGATCCCAAGTGTTAAAACAATATGATACCAGATACTAAAAACACTAAGGCTCTCAAGCAATGCGGCCCCAAACCCTCCCAGATCCGGAAATAGCGGCGAGAGGCTTAGAGAAACTCTTCCCCCTGCTGCCGATTCAATGGTTTCAATCCCTCTTGCCCTGACAATAATAACACTTATAACCTGTTCAACCATGGTAATTAAGCCAGTAAAACTTATAAGGCTTAGAACCTTTTTATAATTTGAACGCGCGCTCAGAATATTGACGCCGACATTAACTATCCAGGCGCAGATTAAATAAATTACAATGACCGCTATAGGAGCAAGGATCAACCCTATTAATCCAAATTTGCCCATTTGTTCCAGGGCCTTACTTAGCTGCTCTTCGCTCATTCCCCTTTCGTTAAGGGATAATACCTGGCTCTGTATGGGAAGATTCAGCCAGCCAATAATAACCTGAAGCACTGCTATAACGATAAAGGCTTTCCACCATTGAAGCCCGGCATCTATCCGCTTAAACACTTTGTTCGGCTCAAGAAAAATATCTCCGAGCGAGGCTGCAAATCCCCCCCCTCCCATATCTTCCTTGGGGGTTTCAGCATTTTCGAACCCGCTGTTTTCTTCCATTTCATTCATTTTTCACTCCCATATAAAGTAAAATAGCGCACTATACCCCTCAAGTTGCGAAACTCTTATTTAGTTTTAAACAAATTAAACGATAGCCCACTTTGCCTATACTGTCAAAGGATTTTAAAGGCCTTCACATAGTTTTACCGCGTTCGGCTT
>JAUXHZ010000344.1 GCA_030621255.1 Candidatus Latescibacterota bacterium | reverse complement strand
CATTTTTGTTATCTTCAGCGGCGCAGGAAAGAGCTATCGCGTTATAACTCTGGCGGTAGGCATCGCAAAATCCCAGCGAATTTGCCATTGTCGTTTTTCCTGTCACATTTGAATATGAAGAATGGTCGGTAACGATCTTTTTGTTAATTTTATGGGCTGTTTTTTCCAGTTCCCTGGCTATCCGGATTTTTCTTTTAGCGGAGATATGCATGATTTCAGAATCGAATATTTCCAAATCGGTTTTTACCGCTCCCAATTCTTTCTTGTCGGGAAGGCTGAAATATTCATCCTGTTCCATTATCTTGCAGAGTTCTATGACTTCTTTTATAAGTTTATTGATACTTTCATTGGACAGGTCGTTTGATGTGGCGGAGGCCCTTTTTTTATCGATTGAAAGCATTATATGGATTCTGTTGGACACAGATTCTTTTAATGTTTCAATCTGATCGTTCCTTACAGAAACCCCGAATTCGCTGGTTTCTGAAAGTGCCGCTTCGGCGGTTTCAGCTCCGTATGAGAGGGCTGTCTGAACGGCGGATTTTACTATTTCTTTCATTCTGTCCATAGCAATTCTCCAGCTGTTACGAGATTTCACTTCCCCCGACGGTGATTTCAGAAACCTTGATAGTCGGGAGGCCGACATTTACCGGAACAGATTGCCCTTTTCCGCATGTCCACCGTCCGTCACTGAAGGCGAAATCATTACCGGTCATTGTAATTTTTGAAAGTACATCAGGCCCGTTTCCTATTAGAGTGAAGTTTTTTATGGGAGCGGTTATTTTTCCATCTTCTACAAGGTATGCTTCTATCGGAACGAATACAAAATCACCACTTGCTGTATCTACTTGTCCCCCCCGGAAGGTTTTACAATAGATGCCCTTTTTTGTGGATTTAAATATTTCTTCAGGTTCATGCTTGCCGCCGGCGAGATAGGTTGTGGTCATTCTCGGGATCGGCTGATATTTATAAGATTGTCTTCTTCCGTTCCCGGTTCTTTCCGCGTTTAGAAAGCCGGCGCTTATGCGGTCGTGCATATACCCCTTGAGAATTCCATTTTCGATCAGAATAGAGTGGGACGGCATTGTTCCTTCATCATCAAAGTTAATGCTGCCGCGGTCATTTTTTATTTTTCCGCTGTCTATTACAGTTACAAGCTCACTTGCCACTTTCTCGCCTATTTTATCCGTATAAGCGGATGTTCTTTTTCTGATGAAGTCAGCTTCAAGAGGATGTCCTATAGATTCGTGGAGTAATATCCCTGATTCAGCGGGAGCTAATATAAGTTCCATTCGTCCGGCGGGAGCCTGAACAGCGTCAAGGAGAAGGATAGCCTGTCTCGCCGCTTCGCGGCCGTGATCAGAAGGGTTCATTATTGTTTGAAAATAGCTGATCCCCTTTCGCCCACCCCCGCTTGAAACGCCTATTTGACGATTGCCGTTCTTTTCGGCCACAACCTGAACACTGAATCGGAGCATTGGCCTTACGTCCCGGAGTAATTTGCCTTCACTTGTTGCAATCTGAATTGTACTTATTCTGTCAACAATACTCACTGACGTTTTCAGAATATGCGGATTAAATTTTCTTGCCGCTTCTTCCGCCTCTTTTACCATCGCTATTTTCTCGGTAAGCGCGATATTCGTTACGGAGTCGGATACCGGATAATGATTTTCATAATCAATTTTTGAAATATCAACCGGTTTTATTTTCTTCCCGGAATCAGCGATTGCCGCGGCCGTTAAGGCCGCGTGTTTCAATTTGTCGAAGGACAGTTTTTCAGTATAGGCGTATCCGATACCTTCCCCTTTAATAGTCCGGATACCAA
>JAUXHZ010000145.1 GCA_030621255.1 Candidatus Latescibacterota bacterium | reverse complement strand
AGAAGGTATCGATGCTCTTGTTAAATCTGATAGAGCTGGCGGTGCTCTTCCCTTTACTATGGATGGTATGGGTAAAGTCAGGATCTATGTTCGTGAGGATGAACTGGAAAGAGCAAAGGAACTGCTCAATGAGTTTGAAGAGGAGAAATAATATAAGTCCCTCTATTAACTTGGGTTTCTGAAATACTTGCGTAACCCTTAAAAAGGGTTTATAGTGATTTTGTAATCACTCTTGCCTGGACATAGGATGAGTCCGGGCATTAAAAATAGAGATTAAGTGGGAGCTTAACTCAGTGGTTAGAGTGCTATCTTCACACGGTAGAAGTCACTGGTTCAAATCCAGTAGTTCCCACCATTATTACACCCTAAGATTAAATTATTCCTAAAAATATCATTGGTTCGATACACTATTAAATCTTTTAATTCAACGGCATATTTGATATAATGGATGGTGTGTGTGATGGGGACAGCGCCGAGCGAAATGGATTAATATTAAAAATGACAATATCGGGAAAGGATTCTGCTCATGAGACGGTTTGCTTTGATCCTTATTTTAATTAGTTTGGCAATGAATTTTCTGTGCTGCGGGGAAGATGATCCGGAGGGGCCTTGTGAATGTTCTAATGAATGGCCCGATCGTACCGATAAGGAAGATTGCATTGAAATTATTGAACTGGTTTATGAACATAGAAATATCGAAAAATACAAGGAAGTACTTCTAAAACCTGACACAGAACGGGAAACGTTTAAAGATGGTTATCTCTGGTTCAATCAGGAACTTCAAGCAGGATCACTTGGCGTATGCAATAATTACGATGAGGACTGCGAGGGTACTCAGGGGATTCTGGATAACGCGGAGAATATGATGATATACCTGCTTCCTTCCGCTATTGTGTCTCAAACGTGGACTGAAGTAGATGAGGTTTTTGGTGAACCATGCGAGGATTGCTGGAGCACGCAGAGAAACTATAGATTTTCCATTAGTATTGGAGAGTACACATACCAGGGGGATGATGAAGTGCAGTTTACTATCGGCCCCGATCCTGATAATCCCGGCAAATATGTGATCTATCGGGGGGACGATTTACTGACGTATTAGTTTACTTAGTTCAAATCGACAAAATAGCACTTTTTTCCCGCAGAGAAAATAACCTACTTGTTTTGAAAGAACCCTGCTCCCGATTTTGAGACAAATTTATATGACGACAATAATCTCTCCCCAAGAGAAACCAATTTTTGTCTCAACGTTGAGACAAATTTTGTCAAAGGTGCAATTCAACAATGAATCTTGAAATCGATCATATAGTTCCCTTCGCTAGGGGAGGAAACTATTCAACGGGAAACCTCAGGCTTCATTGATCTCCTATTAAACCGTGTTCCCATATTTCCTAATTACCGGTAATAACAGTTTTATCGAAGCTGTTGTTATCGTCAGACCAGAGCATTCTCGCCGCATTGAATAGTTTTACAGGTGATAAGGACAATTTATCAAATAGAAATCCTCCGAAAGCGGGGAAATAGAGCGTTTCATAGTCCTTGGAAATTCCCGCGTCCTCTGCCGCGTATTCAATCGCGTCTTTAAGTCCGCCCAGCTTGTCAATGAGATTGATATCGAGGGCCTGGGTTCCGAAATAAACCCGTCCGCCGGCCAGATCGTATACTTTTTCTTTCTTTATATTTCTGCCGGCCGCGACTTCACTTACAAACTCGTCATAGATTTTGTCTATGAATTTGTTCATTGACTTTTGTTCCTCGTCTGTGAAATGCCTTGCCGTGGACATGGCGTCAGCATGTTTTCCCGATTTAAAAGTTTCGTGTGTGACCCCGATCTTTTCATAGAGTTGTTTTATGACAGGTTTCATTCCTACTACCCCTATGCTGCCTGTAATAGTAAACGGATCGGCGAAGATTTTGTCGGCATACATCGATATCCAGTATCCTCCAGAGCCGGCAATGTTGGACATCGATACAATAACAGGTATCTTCTCTTCTCTTTGAATACGTTTTATTTCATATAATATTTCATCGCTGGCCAGCGCGGATCCGCCGCCGCTGTCAACCCTAAAGACAATTACTTTAACGCCTGGATGCTTGGCTGCTGCTTTGAGTGATTTAACAACCGATTCGGATCCCATAGTCCGTCCGCCGGTAAGTGGGCTAAGATTGCTTTTCCCGGGCATTATACTTCCGTAAGCACCTACGACAGCTATTGCCGGAGGAGGGGTCCAGCGTTTGTCCCAGTATTTTCTGTTACCGAAGGGTTTTGTCTCGAGTTTTTCAGGGTTGGAAAGTCCTGCAAGTTTTCCAAGCTCAGTTTTCGCGGTCTTTTCCCAGCCCACGGCATCAATCAGATTGTTCTCAAGGGCTTCTTCACTTGTAAAGAGCCGGCCGTCCGCAAGCTGGCGCATTTTATCCGGATCAATTCCTCTGCCCTCGGCAATTGCCTCTACCAGCAGTGAGTATGCCTCATCCACGAGTCCCTGCAGCTCTTCTTTCTGGACAGATGTTGAGGTATCTGTATACAACGTATGGAAGGTTGATTTGTAATCTCCGGCGGTTGTATGATCCCATTCAATCCCAAGTTTTTCAAACATCCTCTTCATGCGGCTAATTTCCAGAGATACCCCTATCATCCCAATTGTGGCCTGATTTGGAACTATGATTTTATCTGCCGCAGAAGCCAGATAGAGCTCGGACGCGCCCGCGGACATAAGGTACGCGACTACAGGTTTGCCCGAGTTGCTGACTTTCTCTATAGCCTGCCTGATTTCATAGAGGTTGGCGTTTACGGGCCCGATAAATCCACCGGTTAAGCTCTTTATTTTAACGAGGAGTCCGTCGATATCCTCATCCGTTTTCACACTCTCAAGTTTTCCAAGGATAGAATGAAGGTTGTTGCAGCTATTTCCAATAAGTTGAAATTTTCCCCCTTCATCCTTGTAGTTTCCTCCAAGTGTGATTTCCGCGAAATTATGTTTGTAAACAAGGGCGTCTTTTCTATACGCCATGGCGTTTTCTATAGAGAAGGAATTACGGCTATAGTCCAAATTTCCATTAACGCGTGAGCGTGTCACGCCCCTTTTAGTAATTGAACCGAAGGTCAACGCTATACCGGCCGAGAATTCTTCGTAATTTTCATTATTCTCTAATGAAAAATCTTTTATGTATGAGCCGAAAACTTCAAGCCCTGGAAGGAGATTAAAACTTCCCCCGAATTGCCAGCTTGGCCCGGTTCCTTCAGCAACTTTGGTTTGGCCGGAAATTGTGAGTCTTTCTGTTAGAGGCCTGAAAGATATTCCTCCCGTAAAAGTATCTTCAAGGCGAGTACCATTGAATCTGCTTCGATTGGTATTTTTCCAGACACCTCCGATAGAGATATAACGGTGTGGCCTGGCGAGAAAACCTATATCCATTGTAAATGGGGATCTGTCTAATTCAAGATTTGAATGATGCCAAAGATAAGAACTTCCAACATAGAACCCCGGGAATAGTCTGCCGCCGAACCCGAGGTGGTAGGTATGTGATTTATAAATACTGTTATCTATGCGGGTATAACCCAGGCCAATATTCGGTCCTGAAAAACCCAGTGTTATTTCGTTTAATCTGTTAAATTCGTAGGATCCCCTGAGAATGGTTGAGCCATTTTTTCCGGCACCAAGTCCGGCCGGATTTACAAAAAGGGCTGAAGCATCGTCCGTTTCGCTGACGAAACGGTATGTAAAGATATCGCTTCGAAGATAAGGAGTAATAAGTGCATCTCCGGGAATCGCTTGTAGCGCTGTTGCTGATAGAACTATAGTTATAACCGCAATAAATATCAGTGCCAAGTTCTTATTCCCGGTTTTAATTAGTACGTGTTCCTCAATTACTCTTTGAATCTTTTTGTAACTCATATAGTCTCCTCTTCATTCTGAAATGGCTAATTTTTATGACAGCATACTGCTTGGGAACGATTTCGCAAACAACATATTTTTTCCACAACATAAACCGATTGAGCCGCGAGCTTAAATCGGTCAATCTCAATCGTCACCCGGCAGGCGCTGGACGCAGATCAGTACCTGCCTATAATTAGGCTACGGATTCTGCCGCGATTTTGTTTCGGGAAAAAAATCGAGGGGCAAACCACTAATCCTCTATTAATCTCAAAGCCCGGTTGGAATATCGACGAATATGGTTTTAAGATTAAATTCTTTCTCCAGCAATTTTCCTACGGCTTTGACTCCTAATGTTTCAGTGACATAATGCCCCGCGTAGAAAAGTGTTATCCCAGCCTCACGCGATGGGTGATATA
>JAUXHZ010000205.1 GCA_030621255.1 Candidatus Latescibacterota bacterium | reverse complement strand
GCGCGAAATTCCGCGGCGAATTCGAAGAGAGATTCAAGGCTGTCCTAAAGGAAGTCACCAGCTCGGAAGGCGACATAATCCTCTTTATCGACGAACTGCACACCCTTGTCGGAGCCGGGGCGGCTGAAGGAGCTGTTGATGCTTCCAACATGATCAAACCTGCATTGGCAAGAGGGGAACTTAAATGTATCGGGGCGACAACACTTGACGAATACAGGAAATATATTGAAAAGGACGCGGCTCTTGAACGTAGATTCCAGAATATTCTCGTCTCTGAGCCCTCGGTCAGCGAGACGATAAATATCCTCAGGGGACTGAAGGAAAAATATGAGGTTCATCACGGTGTCAGAATAGCCGATTCCGCGCTTATAGCAGCGGCGAAACTTTCCAACAGGTATATCACTTCTCGTTTCCTTCCGGACAAAGCGATAGATCTTGTCGATGAGGCAACCTCGGGGCTTAGAATGGAAATGGACAGCGTTCCCATTGAACTTGCATATATTCAGGATAGTGTGACACAGCTGGAAATCGAGAGAAGGGCGCTTGAAAAAGAAAAGAAAAAGGAAGAGGTAAAACAACGCCTCAAGGAAGTTAAGGTGAAGCTGGCCGATCTCGAGGAACGCGGATCAGGGATAAGGGCCAGATGGGAACACGAAAAAAGGATCGTAGGCTCAATACGCGGGATTCAGGAACAACTCGACCGGGCAAGAACAGAAGAAAAACTGTCTCAGAGGGATGGAAACCTCGAAAGGGTGGCCGAACTGAGGTATGGTATCATCGTCCAGCTCGAAAAAGACCTGAAAGAGGCCGGAAACGAATTCAGGAAACTTGAGGAATCGGGTAAACCACTGCTCCGAGAGGAAGTGACCGAAGATGATATCGCGGAGATCGTGAGCAAATGGACCGGAATCCCGGTGAGCAGGATGGTAGAAAAGGAGAAGGACAAGATAATTAACCTGGAGAAAAGACTTTCAAATCGGGTAGTCGGGCAGAAAAAGGCTATTGAAGCAGTGAGTAACGCGGTAAGACGCTCACGCGCCGGATTACATAATCCTGATCAGCCGCTCGGATCGTTTGTTTTTCTCGGGCCCACCGGAGTTGGAAAAACCGAACTCGCAAAAGCCCTGGCGCAGCAATTGTTTGATGACGAGAAAGCCATTGTCAGGATCGATATGTCCGAATTCATGGAAAAACACGCTGTATCGAGACTTCTCGGCGCTCCACCCGGCTACGTAGGCTATGAAGAAGGCGGCTACCTTACAGAGGCCGTGAGGAAAAACCCGTATTCAGTAATCCTCTTTGACGAGATCGAGAAGGCTCATCCCGATGTATTCAACCTCCTCCTGCAGCTTCTGGACGACGGACGGCTCACAGATTCCCAGGGTCATACGGTAGACTTCCGGAATACAATTGTGATAATGACATCCAACCTGGGGGGCAGATATCTTAACGAAGGAAAAGCGCCGAATCGAGAAGAAATCAGAGAAAAGATGGCAGCGGCGCTCCGGGATTATTTCAAGCCTGAATTTCTTAACAGGGTAGACGAAATAATCACCTTTGATTTTCTTTCGAAGGATAATATTGCGAGCATTGTAAAAATCCAGGCCGATCTGATAAATAACAGACTAAGAGAAAAGGGACTTAATCTGAAGGTCTCCGGCAGGCTGATGGAAACCCTGGCCGAATTGGGTTATGATCCGCAGTTCGGGGCCAGACCTCTCAAGAGGCTTATTCAAAAAATGATCCTTGATCCGCTGGCAAAGAAACTTCTTGAAGGGGATATCCCGGAAAATATTACGTTACTGGCCGACTGGAAGAACGAACGCGTATTTTTCAAGACAGCTTAACGTCGCCGGCCGGTATGATCTCCGGTTTCTCCTGAATAGTCACAGTTATATAAGATAAAAGTGAAATTAAGTAATATGGTTCTGAGTATAACTATTCTCCCAAAACCTGATTCAATACTGCCAACAGATTGTTTCTGGTGTAGGGTTTTGCGACTATGCCCTTAAAGCCGCATACAGCATAGTTGGCCATAACAGGATCATTTGCGTATCCGCTGGAGACAATTACACGAGCTTCCGGATTAATCTTCAAAATCTCCTTAACCGCTTTCTTACCCCCCATACCGCCGGGGATTGTAACATCCATAATAATAACGTCAAAAGGTTCACCGGCACGCATCGCATATTTATACATCTCTATCGCTTGCCTGCCGCCGGATGCAGTTTCAACTGAAAATCCTGATTTCCCCAGTATTTTTGTGACCAGCCTGCAAATCATATCTTCATCATCCATAACAAGTATTCTGCCGGTTGCCTGGGTTCAGTCGGCTGCTGTGATTCCGAAGTGGGCAGATAGAGCGTAAAGATCGTTCCTTTGCCTATCTCCGAATCTACACTAATGTGACCGCCATGTTTCTTTATGATGGAATATACAGTTGTCAGTCCCAATCCGCTGCCTGCCTGCTTGGTGCTGAAATAGGGGTCGAATATCCGTTCAAGATACTTCTGCTCTATACCGGTCCCCTCATCTTCCACTGTAATCCTGATATATTTCCCCTGATCGAGGCCCGGCACCGCGTTCTTTGAGATATCCGCATTTTCCAATGTGATAAACAAGTGCCCGCCATCCGGCATTGCCTGGTTGGCATTTATTGTAAGATTGGAAAAGACCTGCTGCATCTGACTCTTATCTGCACCAACCCTCCACAAATCTTTTACCTTCTCAAAAACAAGCTTAACATTGCTGCCTGAAAGGTCAAAATGAACCACTTCTTCTATAAGCGTACCAATACTAACATCTTCTTTTACCGGCGCTCCACCCTTTGCAAAGGTGAGCAATTGTTTTGTCAAACGAACTGCTCTGTTCATGGAGTTTTCCGCTTCTTTAAGGAACTCAACCCCCGGGTTATCCGCGGGAATCTCTTCTTTGGCCATTGAGATATTGCCGTAGATCCCCGTTAAAACATTATTGAAATCATGGGCAATTCCGCCTGCCAGGGTACCGACGCTTTTAAGTTTCTCCATCTTCTGCAATTCTTCTTCCGCTTGCTTACTCTCGGTGATGTCTGTTACAAATCCAAAAAACCCGGCAGGTTTCCCATTTTCATCAACTAAAGAAGTTGCATTAAAAAGTGTTGGAAAATCAACGCCATTTTTCTTTTTTAGTGAAATTTCGTAGGTTCTGTGCAAAGTGCTTGTAATTTGCGAAGCTTGTTCGTTAAATATTTTACGGTTCTCATCATCTGCAAAATCGAATGGAATTTTTCCGATCATCTCATCCCTGGAATAACCGAGCATCTTACAAAGTGATTGATTCACATCGATGGTTTTATTTTCAGGGCTGATAAGCCAGAAACCTTCAGAAGTAGTTTCAATGAGTTTGCGATATTTTTCTTCACTCTTGCTCAACGCTTCCTCTGTTTTTTTACGCTCGGTGATGTCTATGGATACACC
>JAUXHZ010000191.1 GCA_030621255.1 Candidatus Latescibacterota bacterium | reverse complement strand
TACCAGGGAACTTTCATCTGTGGCTGTTCTTATCTTTTCTTCCGCTGTATTATAAGCCTTTTTTAAAATTTCAAGATCGAACGCCTGTGGTGTTTGAATCCCAACGACTCTTTCACGCGGAACTGTCCCTTCCAGCCTTTCATCTCTGATTCTCGCCAGCGTCTCTGTTACCTGAAGCACGGGAACAGCGGCGCCGAATTCGAGGCCGGTCTCGACAACCTTCCGGACAAGATCGGGTGAAACAAAAGGCCTGCAGGCATCATGAATCAGAACAAGCCGGGCGTCTTTTATTTCATCTAACCCTATGCTGACCGATTGCTGCCGCGAACTGCCTCCAGCCAGTACACGGCAGTTTGCTTCAGGGATTTCCGCGGCAAGTTTCTCCTTTGCTTTCTCCTCCCAGCCGGGAGGTACAAGCACCACAAACTCCAGAGGCTCATCCAGTACATCAACACTCTTTATCGATCTCGCAAGTAATGTCTGTCCTTCAATCGAAAAAAAACTCTTTGGTATTTCTTTGCCGAATCTTTTCCCTCTTCCGGCTCCAGCTACTATGCAAACAATTCTATCCCGGGCCATTTGTCACCTTTCTTTTCTTTTTTAGAACTCAGTTAAAATATTTCTACTGTTAAATACTTCTTTGGATTCTTTTTAATATCAGCAACTAACTTCTCAAGTTCAACCACCGCGCTCTGAAGATGGTCAAGAAATTCTCTGTTATCCAGAAGCGCTCCAAGCGTTGAGTCCCTCGATTTCAATCTCTCCGAGATATCCACTAGAAGAGCCGTCAATGTGTCTACTCTGCCTATTACAACAGGCATTCTGCCGACGGCACTATCCAATCCGGCAATTACCCGTTTGATTTCATCCGAATTTTCTTCAAGGATGGCATCTATCTTGACAGTTGAACTTCTAAACGCCGCGGCGCTCTTTTTTAAATCAGGGGCGGTTGCCGAAATCAAAGCCCTAAGTTCATCAGTTATAACAGCAAGATTTTCTATGGTTTTCTTAAACTGGTCTTCCTCTGTAAGAATCTGTGCTATTTTGCCCATATCCCTTGAAATATCCTTTAAATCCTTCAGCACATCACCCAGAGAAGCAAATGTTTCGGCTATTCCCGGTTCATAAACGCCCTCCAGCATAGCGCCTTCCTGAATTGTCTTTTCCGAACTGCCCTTGATTATTAAAATTATTCTTTCATCGAGAAGTCCATGAGCCTGCAGAATCACCTTCGAATCTTCAGGAATAATGGTTTCGGCATCAATTTTCATACTTACAACAACATCCTTTTTCTCAAGGTCAACTCTGTCTACCTCACCCTTTTCAACCCCATTTACATTAACAACATCACCACGGTTTATTCCGCCAACCATAGGGAACATCGCGCGAACGATATAAGTGTCCTTTCCAATTTTAAACTCTCCAAACCACATCAGCCCCAATGTGAAAATAAGAACAGCTATAAATACCGTAGCTCCTACCTTTAATTCAAGTGATCTGTATTTCATCCTACTCCTCAATTACGATTGAACGGCGGGAAAAGAACAGCCGATCCAATCAATCAACATATAACGGCACTGCTGAAGTCATGTGCCGGATTATATAGATGCTCCAATTCCCTTATCAATTCCCAATTGCCCTTCAATAAAACCCCTTACTAAAGGATTATCAGTATTTTTAACTTCATCGGGCGTTCCTTCATAAACAATTTTTCCTTCATGAAGCATCGCTATTCTGTCAGCCACCCTGTACGCGCTTTTCATATCATGAGTAACTACAATTGATGTTATATCCAGCTCCTTCTGCAAACTCAGGATTAGCTTATTAATCACACCTGCCATAACAGGATCAAGCCCTGTTGTAGGTTCATCATACAAAATTACATCCGGATTCATCACCACCGCTCTTGCCAAAGCCACCCTTTTTTTCATTCCGCCGCTTAATTCTGACGGGTATTTGCCGGTAACGTCCGCAAGGCCGACAACATCGAGTTTCTCAAGAACAATCCGGGCTATCTTCTCCTTATCAAATTCCGTATGCTTATTCAGGGCAAGCGCCACATTCTTACCCACCGTCATCGAATCAAAGAGCGCTGACCCTTGAAAAAGCATACCAAAGTGCATCCTCATTTTAAATAATTTTTTCCTGCTGAACTTTGTTATATCTTCATCCTCGAAATAAATTTCCCCTTTGTCCGGTTTCATAAGTCCGGCAATATGCCTGAGCAGCACACTTTTCCCGCAGCCGCTTCTCCCGATCACAACTACTGTTTCCCCCTTGTATATATCCAGATTCAGGCCGGTTAATACCTGCTGTTCTTCAAAATCTTTGCAAATATTGAGGATCCTGATTACCGGCTTGTCATTAATTGTTTTACTGCTCATTATCTATTGCCTCTCGTTGTTTTATTCAGGGGCGAAGATAATTTGGAATATTATCGTCGCGAGCAGATAGTTGGAAACAAGGATCAACAAACATGATGATACCACAGCCCTCATCGTAGACAATCCAACACCCTCCGCGCCTCCCTTTGTCGTAAACCCATAATAACAACCCATAAGCGCGATTATAAACCCGAAGAAAAAGGTTTTCATCAATCCCCCGACAACATCCTGATATCTAAAAAGAAGTCTTAACCCGTCAGCAAAAACGTGAAAACTTATTCCGATGGAAAGTTTGGCAACAATCATACCCCCCATAATCGCGAGAAGATCAGAAAATACCGTCAAGACGGGAAGCATAATAACAGTTGCAATTATTCTGGGAAGCACGAGATATTCAACAGGATCAATGGCAATCATTTCCATCGCGTCCATTTGCTCGGTTACTTTCATCGTCCCCAGCTCAGCGGCCATAGCCGCGCTGATTCTTCCGCCGACAACAAGCGCCGTTAGAACCGGCCCCAGCTCCAGTGTGACGGTTTTCGCAATAACAGCCCCGAGGTACTGAAGCGGTACATACCCGTGAAACTGGTACGCCGCCTGAACGGCTGTCACGGCGCCGACAAACAAAGAAGTTACAAGCACAAGCGGAATCGATCCAACGCCGATTCTTTCCATTTGCACAAAGAGATTATGAAGATTTCCGAATATTTTGGGAGCCCGCTTCACTACTCTGAAGGTAAGCAGAACTACCGCTCCCGCCTCTTCTATGAAAGAGAGGATAAATCTACCTAATAGGATAAGCAACCTCAATAAAAGCCTCCATTTAATATAAAATATCGAGATCTTCCTGCCGGGATCACTCCCCCCCGCCCGAGACGTCGATATCAGTGCGGGAACGAAATCTCGTGTACTTCTTTTCAAACAGAAGATTCACCGTGCCTGTAGGCCCATTACGCTGTTTTCCAATTATCAGTTCCGCTATTCCCTCTTTTTCAGGGTCATCCGGATCATAAAATTCAGGTCTGTATAGAAACAGAACAACATCCGCGTCCTGCTCAATAGCCCCCGATTCTCTCAGATCCGAGAGCATCGGGCGTTTGTCGCCGCCCCGCGATTCAACAGCACGGGAAAGCTGCGAAAGAGCAACTACCGGCACATTTAATTCCTTCGCGAGGGCTTTCATGGAGCGTGATATAAATGATATCTCCTGCTGCCTGTTTTCCTTTCCAATATC
>JAUXHZ010000141.1 GCA_030621255.1 Candidatus Latescibacterota bacterium | reverse complement strand
GATTCGAAAAGTCCCTAAAACTGCGTGAAAATGCCCTCGAGAACGGTTTGGAGTCAGCAGCTGAGGAAAATAATCTGGAGATAAAAGAAACCGATTTTTTCAAAGAAAGCGACCCACCGGCAGGGTTTACTTACAACTCTATATTCACAAAGGCCTGTCATTTGCTTCCATTGAACACTTTAAGCAAACCTGTTAAAGGGAATACCGCCTGTTATCTCATCATAGTTACACAAAAAACTCAGCCGGATATGACTAATTTTTCAGAAGACAGGGAAAGAATTGTTAGTGAACTGCGCATTCGAAAATCAAGACAAGCCTTTTCCGAGTGGTACTCTGAGATCAGAAAAAATGCCAAGATCGTGGATCTAAGAACTAAAACCCTCAATTAACACTCTGAGGCGCGGGATTATACTATTTTCGGCCAAAGCGGTCTATCCTTGCTTTTCATCATCCTCAACGATATCGTCTGAGGATGATTCTATCTCATCCCTGACATCCTTTGAAGCCTTTTTGAATTTCCGCAAAGATTTTCCTATTGCATCGGCAACATCCGGAAGCCTCTTAGGGCCGAAGATTATCAGCGCAATAATTAATATCAATACAAGTTCAGACCATCCCAAGGGGCCTATGAAAAGGAACCTCATCGAAACAACCGCTAACAGAATAGTGCAAAACATAATCTTACCTTCTAACAATAAAACCTTAACAAAAACGCCACGACAATAATTCCAAGTACACTTATCAGGTTAACCTTCAATGAAAACCCAATTGTAAATGTAAACACAATCAAATTACAGAAAACAGGACCAACATGAAACTCGGTTCCCGAAACAAAAAGCTGTTTAATTACACTTCCGTCAGGCAATAAAATTCCAATGACTTCTCCGACAACACTTCCAAGAATGACACCCAGGAAAAAAACGAGTGCAACCAAACCTATACGCCTTTTAATGGGCATCTTCGCCTCCTTCACCTAAAACACATTTACACTATATAACATTTCACGTTTTAGAGTTACATTAAATCATTCATATTCTGGTGTTCCTATTTTCAGTTCGTGATTATCGCTGCCGATAATAAAAGTTACATCGACTTTGGGATTTTCCTGTATTTGCTGCAAGACTCTTTCGCATCCAAGACGCCTCGCCAGAGTCATCACAAGCTCCCGGTTACCCTTTCTATCGATTAAAAGGGATTGTTCGTAATCGTATCTTTCCGCGTTCCCCTCTATTAAAACATCGATCCCCATCCTTCGCAGCCGACGCGTTGTTTTTCTTGCCAGATCATCCTCCCCCGTCCCGTTCAAAACCTCCATCTGAAAAGGGATTTCGCGAGGCCTGAAGTATTTTCCAATACCCAACCACTTTATGCTGACAGATAAACCCATCAACAGAATGACAAGGATCCATGCTATTTTCGACGCGGAGGGTTTCTTCTTTTTTCTTCTTTTTTTCTTCGCCAATTGCAAACTTCCCAATCCTGCATTTACACTGAAAATCAATACTAAATATCAAACACAAGTTATTGCTTGTTAAAATACGGCTTAAGATTAGTATAACTTGAATTCAACTCTTCCGAAACAACCCTTGTTTCAGCTATAGCTGTCATAAAATTAGTATCACCCACCCATCTTGGAACAATATGAAAATGAAGATGCCCGGTAATACCCGCTCCTGCCGCTGACCCTCTGTTGACTCCGATATTAAGCCCGTCCGGGTGATATACACTGTCAACTGCATGTTCAGCTTCTGCAATCATCCGGATCAATTCAATACCTTCATCCTTCTTGATTTCCCCCAGAGTATTAATATGACGGTTCGCTACAACCATAATGTGCCCGCTTGTATAGGGAAAAGTATTTAATATTATAAACCAGTGTTTACCTCTTTCTAAAATGCCCACCCTGGCGTCTTCTTTTTCGTTCTGAATATTACAAAAAAGACAGCCGGAGCCCTTCGGCTTAGTGAAATATTTACTTCTCCACGGCGCATACACATTATCCATTCAGCATCAACCTTTCCGCTTCTTTGAGCTGATCATAAGTATTTATCCCCATTACTTCAATCCTGTTTTCACAACGAAAGACGCCTGTTTTTTTACCTTCATTATTCAAAACGCCTATCACATCCGTAAGGTAATACTCTCCCTGTACGTTTCTTCTATCTATTTTTTCAAGAGCCTGAAAGATATCCTCACTCTCAAAGCAGAATATTCCACTGTTAATTTCCTTTATTTCAAGTTCTTTCTCATCGGCATCACGGTGTTCAACAATTCTGTCTAACCGGCCGGAGTCATTACGAACTATTCTCCCGTAACCCGTCGCGTTTTCCATAACTGTAGATAAAACAGTAGCATTATTATTATTTATCCTGTGAGAATGCAGAAATAATCTGAGCGTTTCAGGGTTAAGAAATGGTGTATCCCCCGTTAAAACCATAATAGTACCGGCGATTCCTTCCAGTACCTTTCTCGCCTGCATTACGGCATGGCCTGTTCCCAGCCTCTCTTTTTGCAAAACAAATTCTATATTCTCTTCTTTAAATTCATTTTTTATTGAATCGGCCTGGTAACCGACAACTAATACAATTCTGGCCGGATTAACCCCCTCCACAGCACTAAGCACGTAGCGCACCATCGGTTTTCCACAAATTTTATGAAGGACTTTCGCCAAATCGGATTTCATTCGTGTACCCTGGCCGGCGGCAAGAATCAAGACTGAAAGAGGTGATTCATTATTCATATCCGCTCCACTCGGGAAATTCAAGAAGTACTTCTTCTACAAGATCATTTTCAATCCTTGCGGCAATGTTGTCAATCAAACGGACACCGCCAAGCTTGGCTGCGACAGCTATCATAATAGTACCACTTACTTCATCAACAGCTTCCATTGTTTTACCATTAACTATCTCAACGTATTCAACTTCGAGCCCGGCATTTTCAATAATACTCTTCGTACGTTTACATATCTTATCCGGGTTTCTTTCACCCATTGTAAGCATGTTAAAAGCTTCGGACAAGGATTTATACAAAGAAGCAGCACGTTTTTTCTCGCTAATATCAAGATATCTGTTTCTGGAACTAAGGGCTAAACCATTCTCATCCCGAACAATAGGTCCAAGAAAAATTCTTATCGGAAAATTTAGATCGGCGCTCATTCTTTGAATAACAACAGCTTGCTGCGCGTCTTTCTGTCCGAAGAAAGCCATATCAGGAGCAATTATATTAAAGAGTTTTGATACAACGAGTACCACTCCGTCAAAATGCCCCGATCTTGATAAACCGCAAAGATGCTCCGAAATATTCCTTACCGATATCCTGGTTCTATCAGATGTGGAATAAAGATCCTTTACTGTTGGTACAAAGAGGAGATCACAGCCAATCTTCTCAAGAATAGCATGATCCTTTTCTTCATTCCGGGGATACCGGCCGTAATCTTCTTTTGGCCCAAACTGTTTCGGATTAACAAAGATAGATACAACGGCTCTATCACATTTCTCAAGTGCCATATTTACAAGACTCAAATGCCCCTGGTGCAAATCACCCATAGTAGGAACAAACCCAATGCTTTCACCGGCTTCCCTAAACCCGGCAATTATCTTCCGAGCTTCACGGGGCGTTCCGACTATTTTCATTTTTACCTTTCCCCTTATTTTTCTTTTCAACCGAGTAACTATGCTTCAATTCGGGGAATGTCCCGTCTTTTACCTCTTTTATATACTCCGCGACCGCTTTCTTTATTCTTTCGCCGATTTGATCATACATTTTTACAAACCTCGGTAAAGGTTTTTCATATATACCGAGCATATCCTGGATAACTAGAATCTGTCCATCACAATAGATTCCTGCTCCAATACCTATCGTTGGAATTGATACTGTCTCTGTTATCTCTTTGGCCACTTCCCATGGAACCCCTTCGATTACTATCGAACAACAGCCCACATCCTCCAAACATTTCGCGTCTTTAAGCAATCTTTTAACAGAGAAAGCATCTTTCCCCTGAATTTTATATCCTCCAAACTGCAACAAACTCTGGGGTGTAAGTCCCAGATGACCAACAACAGGGATTGAAGCCCTAACTATCCCTGTTATTGCATCGGCGTTTCTCATCCCGCCTTCAAGTTTGACCCCTTCGGCCCCTCCCTCCTTAACCAGGCGCCCCGCGTTCCTGATTGCGTCCCCCACACTTGCCTGGTAGGACATGAACGGCATATCTCCAACAACAAAAGCCTTAGGTTTAGCTCTGGTAACCGCTTTTAGATGATGGATAACTTCTTCCATGGTAACCGGGAGTGTGTTTTCATATCCCAGCTCAACCATCCCCAGAGAATCACCCACCAGAATAAAGTCGATACCAACTTCATCAATTAATCTAG
>JAUXHZ010000319.1 GCA_030621255.1 Candidatus Latescibacterota bacterium | reverse complement strand
CGCTCCTGTTCTTATTATGAGCCGCGGCGGTCAGGTGCAGACCCGTATGGTGATTGCTGATATGACAGGTTCGATCTACGATAATTTGGAAGCCGGCCTTGCCGACACCCTTGATGATGGGGAGTTGATGTTCAGTCTTACGCAGTTGGAAGTGAAGGGACAGGATGAGTTTGAGGCCCGAAAGAGTGATCTCAATTTTCAAGTAAGCGAGGATATTATAGACGGGTATCTTTTCATCCCTTCCGATATCGTAACTGAAGGAAAAGCTGTCTTTTACGGCAAAAGAGTGGGAGATATTAAAGCGATTAGGCGGATAAGAAATGAGTTAACTAATTGCGTGCTCAGCAAGCGCCTCTCTTCTGAAGGGATAGATTATGATGTCGTGAAGGATCTCATCGAGAAGGTAGATTTAAAAACTATTCAACTTCAGAAGGGTGAGGAGAAAGAAAGCGATTTCGATTTTCTTTACTTTTCGAGTTTCATTTTTATCATGATGCTCTATATGACAATTCTTATGTGGGGAATTGCCGTTGAGCGCAGTATTATAGAAGAGAAAAATAACAGGATTATCGAAGTGCTTCTTTCCTCGGTCAAGCCCTTTGATCTTCTGGGCGGAAAGATTCTCGGCGTTGGCTCGGTTGGGCTGACGCAGTACGCCATTTGGGGGATATTCGGGGTGCTTCTGTCCACTTACGGCCTTTCAATGGGTGGAACAGTGGCTAAATTCAGCGCGTTCTCCTGGGTTACCATAGTCTTCTTTATCGTCTACTATCTTCTCGGTTTTCTTTTTTATTCGACCATGTTCGCCGGGATAGGCGCTATCTGCAATACCGACCGTGAAGCTCAACAGATGCAGACGCCGGTAGTAATGGCGCTTGCCTTTACAATAATTATCCCGATGATGATTATTCAGAACCCTGATGGAACTTTTGCCACTGTAATTTCCATGATACCATTCTTTACACCGATTGTAATGTTTATGCGGATTAATATTCTTACTCCGCCCGCGTGGCAGATAGCCCTGAGTATTCTTATAATGCTCGGGAGCATATACATTGCGGGTCAGATTTCAGCTAAAATATTCCGTGTCGGTATCCTGATGTATGGCAAACGTCCCGATGTCAGAGAAATTCTGAAATGGCTGAGAAGGGCATGATCGAGTTTGAGTTTTTCAGGCCGGACGCTGAAATCAGCTAGAATCCAATTTTGCAGTAGGATACTCTTGCCGAGAGATAACCGAACATATCGCCGCCGTCAGGGACTTTGAAGAGGTTATATTCCAGTTCAAATCCTACTCCCGTAGTAAGCAGGAACCAGTAATCAAGCCCTATGGAGATTGATCCTCCGGGACAATTAGCCGCGGATTTGATGCTTCCGACTTCAAGCCCGCCAAGCTGGTTCTGACTTCTGAAGATACCGGCTCCGACCGATCCGTACATTTGGAGCATCAATGAGAAACTGTGGTAGTACTTTGCTCTTAGCTGGAAGGGGATAATACCGAGTTGTTTCGTAATCCCGTTTGAGTATTGCTGGTAGGATACTATGTCATAACCGCTTCTGATCCCCAGGCACAAGTTATTTGTAACCATTTTGCCGGCAAAAATATCCAGCCCAAAAAACCCGGAGTCAGCGTCATCGACAAATGACTGGTTGAATGAGCCGCCAAAATGGATAACACCCTTGTTGGAGTTCGCCTGGCCTAAAACGGGGCCGGCTACCATTATAATCAAAGCGACTGTCATTCCTGCAATTGAAAAAACATTATTAATTTTCACCGGAGGCCTCCGATCGTGGCTGAAATTTCATTCATATTCCATTTTTCATATAATACAATGTGGTTTTGCAGTCAAGCTGTTTTGGGCTTTGGAGTGGGGCGGTATTGTTATAATTCGTTGAAAAATAGTAAGATTTCAGGTATTTTTCTGATAGAGCTGACAATTCGGTATGAAGATATGATATTTTGTGACGAGGAGATATATATTGAAGATACTGATGGTACAGAAATTTCATTTCTATCGCGGCGGAGATTCTACTTATATGTTTAATCTCACGAAACTGCATCAGGAAAATGGAAATGAAGTCAAGTCGGAGGCCAAGCGGTCTTAGGAAGACA
>JAUXHZ010000167.1 GCA_030621255.1 Candidatus Latescibacterota bacterium | reverse complement strand
AATTATATGCCTGAAATCTAATTCTTCAAAAACCCGTTTAATAAGTGAAGTCTTCCCGAATCTTCTTTGTGAAAAGATTAAAACATTCTGACAGTTTTCGATATCGCGGATCAGCTCTTTTATTTCACTTTTTCTGTTACAAAAATTCTCTTTCGTAACTTCCTTGCCGTATACAAATGGATTTTTCATAGCAACCTCCATTACGCTTTATGCGTTACGCATAGTGCGTAATTATAACACGGGGTCGGAACGCCGTCAAGCCTCACCTGGGCATAAGATCTGTTTTCCTTCTCCCAAGCCGCTCAAAAACGACAAGAAACCTGCGCGTTGGAGAATAAGTGAAGATTTTTAAGCTCAAAATAAAAAATGGGGTAAGCTGGCTGAGACAGGTTAGAAACTGCTTGATCGCCGAACCAGCAACTAATTAGTTTCTTTTTCTTAAGGTCTCTGATCAGATTTGGATGCTCGACAAACTTCAATTGTTTTTGTACCAAAAGCTATAGTCATCCAGCATAGTATATGCGTCACAATCTTTATCGTTGCAACGAAGCCAGGATAAGCCGATTTTAAATAATCTCCCGTCAGAAACACGCTTTAATTTCGCTGTGATATCTTCACGAATATATGGTGGTTCAATATCCTGAAGCTCAAATGTGTCGGTATAGGAAGGATTCGTTTTTTTTAATTCCTCGTATTCTTTCTCATCCCAAATGCCTAACACATACGGCTCCTCCCAAAGAAAGTCTTCTATGCCAGTTACAAGGATAGGAAATGAAATGTGGTTAAGCATGTAGGAACAAAAACGATTCGTGTTTTCTAATGTACACTTATTATCATCACCGAGAATAGCTTGAATGCGTTTTTCATTTTTTCCCATTTTCATTCTGCATAACTTGCTGAGGATCCATTGCATTATCATTTTAATAAATCTTTCCTTAATATGGGCTCGAATAAACACAAATAGTAGTCGGCGATAATTTATATCTTTTCTTTTTCAATCGCGATCTTCTTCTCCCTCGGATTGAAGTTCTTCAATTAGTATCCGTTCCCGCTCCAATTCCTGTTGCAGTTCTTCCTCTGTGGGCAGACAGAGCATATATTTGGATGCGAAAAGTTGTTTGCTGTCGTTTAGTACGGAATAGCGAGCAATGGTTTCGTTTTTCTTTGCGCAAAGAATAAGACCTATGGTTGGATTATCACCCTCTGTAAGATATTTGTCATCGTACATCCGGATATAGCTGTCCATCTGCCCGATATCCTGATGCATCAACTTGCCTATCTTCAGATCAATTAGAAGATAGCACTTCAAAATGCAGTTATAAAAAACAAGATCGATATAGAAATATTCATCTTCATACTGAAGGCGTTTTTGTCGGGCAACAAATGCAAATCCTTTACCTAATTCCAGAAGAAATGATTGTAGATTGTCAATAATCGCAGCTTCCAGTTTTGATTCGTGTATTTGCTTAAAAACAGGGAGGTTGAGAAAATCGAGGATATAAGGATCTTTTATGCTATCACTCGGAGTATTTATTAATTGTCCTTTTTCTACCAACTCCATAACTCCGTCTTTATCCCTACTTTTCAAAAGCCGCGCAAAAAGGAAGGAGTGAATCTGCCGTTGCAGAACAGGAATGCTCCAACCTTCTTTTTCGGCCTCAATCTCGTAAAACAGACGTTCATTCTTTTGCTCAACTTTACTTAATGTGCGATAATGTGACCAGCTTAAGAGGGGTGAAAACCCCTGGATATCTTCGTTTTTTTCAACAGCCATACTTAAATCATCTGAAACTCCACAAGCCTTGTGGAGTTTTTCTCCAGAATCCAATTCTCCACACGCTTTGTGGCGAATCCTGGGTTCCCGATCTGAATACACCAGATAGAATTGTCTGAAATACCATAAATTTGTTGTAGAAAATCCCTTGCCATATTTTTTATTCAACTCTGTGGAAAGCTCCTTAATAATTTGCTTTCCATATTCAGCTCGTTTATCTCCTCGCTGCACTGACTGGACAATCTCTCGTCCGATATGCCAGTATGCAAGTATCATTTCGCTATTAATGGTACGAATAACATTTGTTCGCGCTTGCTCCAAAATAGTTACAACACGATCAAAAAGGTTATCTCCATGCTTTATTAATTTCTTTGACTTTTTTTTCATCTAATAGATTCTCACTCCAATACAACCCGTACCTTGCCGGATTATAAGTTTTTATGCTCTTTCTTCTTCAAACAACTTACGGCCCCAGAACGCCAGTGTCGTCCTACCTTTATGGGACGGGACCTTGCCTTCCCGAACGAGCTTATAGAGCGTAGATTTCGAGATTTTCAGGTATACGGAAAACTCTTTGATGGGCAGAATATCGCCTGGGGTTCTATCCATCAGGTACACCTCTAAAGCTACGGGATAAAAGTCTCTTCTCAATGGGTTACAATAACTATTCACTTTACAGTTAGTGGCAGTTACTGTCAAATATCTTCTGAATTTTTGTCAGGAACACAATTTTTGAGATTGGGAGACTTTATATGCTCAAAATGAAAAATGGGGTAGCTGGCTGAGACAGGTTAGAAACTGCTTGATCGCCGAACCAGCAACCAATTAGTTTATTTTTCTTGACGCAGCAAGCCTGTTAACTTGGTAAAGCCGCACTCCCCGATAGACTTAACGCATGAGGATCATCTTTCTTGTTTCCTCAAACTCACCAGCCTTGAGGCTATAGAAATATACACCACTCGCTACAGCCCTTCCCCCGTCGCTCCTGCCATTCCAGTCGACAGATTTTTGACCCGCCGTCATCTCCTTGTCCAGAAGAAGGGTTACTCTCTTCCCATTTACGTCATATATCGCGAGATACACTTTGCTTCCAGAAGGAAGATCGAACCTTATCGTTGTCACCGGATTGAATGGATTAGGATAGTTCTGAAGCAGAGCGAAAGCAGCAGGAAGATCCGGTATTTCGGTTCCAGTTATCACATCGGGCGCCGCTGGACCACTCTCGTTGCCACTGAAATCAAGAGCTGTGACCTTGTAATGATACTTCCAACCCTCATCATCAGGATCCAGCCAATTTGGGGTTGTAGTCGAATGGATCAGGTTCCCCGGACCAGGTTCGAATCCCTCGTCCTCATCCCGGTATATCCGGTAATATTTGAAATCCTCCTCTTCGCTCTCTTCCCAGGACAGCTCATTTCCACTCCCCGTGTTGTATGCAACATAGAACCCGCCGGGAACTCCGGGATCGAGATTATCGATGGAATATCCGCTTTCGGGATTGGAATCGAAATACACACCTGGCGTCGATGTTAAAGCACTAACAAAAAAGGTGGAATAGTACATGCCTTCTAGGATAGTAGAATCAGCAAGTGTCGGTACTACTACCCAATACTCCTGCTCAGTACGGGCTGGAACACTAATTATATAATGCCAGTCTCCCGGTGGATAATAAAGTACCCCTCTCTCTTCAATCTTGCAATTTATTCCGTCATTTTCTGTTTTATCGGAATACTTCTGATATGAAGTCAAAGTATAGTCTATCTTCCTGTAGATGGCGTATTCCGCTATTGAAATTGGACCTCCTATTTCATCAAAACATACCCTATCCCAGGAAATGCTAACCTTCCTACCCTGATCATTCGGAATATCTATTATTGAACTGATATTAGGAATAATTGGACGATCTGAAAGGTTAAAAAGAACTGATACGTTGTTGCTGTAAACATTCGCCACAGCAAGATCAAGGTCACTGTCTCCGTCAAGATCTCCCGCAAAGACTGAAGTGGAACCATCACCAGCGCCATAATTTACAGCCGCGGCATAGGTGCCGTCTCCGTTGTTAAGAAGAACTGATACGTTGTCACTGTTAATATTCGCCACAGCCAGATCAAGGTC
>JAUXHZ010000114.1 GCA_030621255.1 Candidatus Latescibacterota bacterium | reverse complement strand
ACTATTTCCCTCTATACCAGCAGGAAATTGAACCGCCGTAACTAGACAATTCTTCCTTTAAGCTATCCACCTCGTTTGTTTTCCCTACAATCAGATTAGGAGCAATGGTGAACATATCCGCAAGCCCGATTTCGAGACGGGATATAAAATTTTTGTTTGTATTAAGATCATCGGTATTGATCCCTGAACCGTTAAAGATGCCCGCGTCGAATTTAACTTCTAGATTTTCACTGAATTTGTTGTTAACGGTCATGCTCATGCCGATATCCCTGTCGGTACCGATACCCTTTGCCTTTGTGGAGTTAACGAAGGGAAGTGCTGTTGATGAAACAAGGAAGTCGGTGCCGAAAGGCGGTTTGTACTGACCGATGGAAAAACTGATGTTTTTGGAAGGAGTCAATTTGAATATACAGTCGAGAAGCATGGGTGAACCTGCAAATTCAGCCATAATATTAATTTCAGCATACTCATTCAATTTGCCCTTTGCCCCCAGACGTGCCCTTTTTGATATGAAAGATGATTCTTTCTCATTTCCTAGTTTATTATAGTACTGCTGGTGAACTAACCCAAAAAGGTTGATCCTTCCATGGTTGATATAAAGTTTTGCTGCAGCTTCTGATTCCGATGCCGCTGAAGGCTTACTAGTTATAACCGTAATCGGGAGAATGATAACGATAAATAGTCTTTTTAAAGCTTTCATGATATACTTCATTTTAAAGAAAAAATAACGGTTTTCAATATCTGATCGATTTGCATCTTTCTAACCTACTTCCTTGATTCAGGAAATTTCAATAGTTTTGTTAAAATCCTATACTGATCGCGCGTTCTTTTGTTTGACAAATTATAGTTAAAATTATAGTTTATGGTTGAAATGTAAATGGAAATTGGAGTGTGAGGGTGCCCTATTTACCAATCTCGTGAGCAATGCTGCCGGAGGTTGGAGCACCCATTGGAATATGCTCGGAGTGATCAGGATCGTTTTCTAATTTGCTCTCTTTAGTCAATTTAACGAGGGAGGATTGCTGTGAAAGGCAATGTTTTAATTATCGATGATGAAGCAGAGATCAGGAGAAATCTTACGGTCGGGCTTATTCAGGAGGGGTTCAGCGCTGTTGCTTGCCCGGATGGAATTTCCGCAATCCACGAGCTTAGAGACTCCCATGAAAAGGGAATCACATATGATTATTTAATAACAGATATTTTCATGCCTGATATTGACGGTTTGAAAATCCTTAAAGTGATCAAGGAACAGTATCCGGATCTGCCGGTTTTGGTTATTACCGGATATGGCGATGTGAGTCTGGAACTCGAGGCTATCTCGGAGCATAACACGGGTTATCTTGATAAGCCTTTTGAAATGTCCGAGTTGGTCGAGGCCCTTAGGGAACTCACTCCGGGGTCCACTATATCGAACGGCAAGGCTGCTCCGGCGGAACCTGAGATACGCGAGTCTATAAGCGCCTATCTTACAATAAGAATAACGGATACTGACAATAGTTTGGGTGTTTATAAAAAGTTGTATTATCTCGAGGGTGTTCAGCGCTGTGAGGCGGTACGGGGAGACTTTGATATTATCATTTTAGCGCAGGCTTCTTCGCAGGATGAAATCGACACCCTTTTTGTCAAGATCGGCGGAATGGAGGGAGTTGAAGTAGTATCGGTGGACAGGGTTGAAAGACCGAAGCTTGATCGTGATGTGAATGAGTTTATCGATATCTATTCAAACCTTGTTAAGGAACCGGCAAGCATGACCTCGAGCAAAAATCCGGGAACAACAAGCTATGTAGTTGTTGATATTGACAAGGACGCTATACAACAAATATTTACTACTGTATTTTTTATTGATGAAGTTGTTTTCTGTGATGTCATTGAAGACGGGGCCAAGCTTGTGGGGATGATTACCGGACAAAGCGCTGTGGGAAAAACACCGCGGATTGTTGAAAAACTTAGCCAGATTGAGGGTGTCTTAAGAGTCCGTGAAGCGAAAGTAATAAAAATCATGGAGGAATAGGACTGCCGGACGGGGTGTTCGCGGATATTAGCACCTGTTTTCTAAGAACAAAGAAAACAGATTTGAAGAAGGAGAGGCATAGTTTAAATGAATGATGAATTCAGTTTTAACCTATGGCGTTACGATGGTACTCCCGGGGAACTCATTCCGCTCTTGCAATCCGCTCAAAATCATTTTGGATATATTCCGCGGCGGGCAATTAATTATGTTTCAGCGGTAACGGGGATTCCCGAATCAGAAGTATATGGTGTAATAACTTTTTACAGTCAATTTCGCCTTCAACCGATGGGAAAATATGTGGTTCGCGCGTGCAATGGTACGGCCTGCCATGTCTCCGGGGCTGAGATGATTATTGAAACAATTCAAGATGAGCTTGGGGTGGAAGTGGGAGGGACGACTGAAGACGGACTTTTTACTCTAAATACGGTTGCCTGTATCGGGTGTTGTTCACTCGCTCCTGTAATTATGATTAATGAAGATACTCATGGCAGTCTTACCCCTGCTTCAGTCCGGAAAGTTATTCGCCGGTATCGGCGTAATGAAAAGGCTTCCAATAAAAAAATGGCGGCTGGAAGATAGAGCTGAAAAAGACAATTTTCTGATTGAATTTGAATAAAGACCAATTTTTCTTGAAACTTCGGGAGTTCTTCAATGAAAAAAATTATAGTCGGGATGGCTACATGTGGTCTTTCAGCGGGGGCTCGGGAAACCTATGACAAACTTGAGGAAATCCGTTTGGACAATAAAGGGAGTTTTGAATTGTTACAAACGGGGTGTATCGGGATGTGCTACCTTGAGCCTATGGTTGAAGTACGCGAATCTGAGAGCAGGATATTATACAGCGGGGTAACTCCTCAGCTTGCCGAGAAGATATTCAGCGAGCATATTTTAAAGGGGCGTGCTATAGAGGAAAATATTGCCTGCACGATTGCTCCTGATGGTACGGTAGATGGCCCGGAAGCTGAATTTCTCAGACTCCAGAATAGAATAGTGTTAAGAAACTGCGGATTTATAGATCCGGAGAGTATAGAGGAATATCAAACCGTAAATGGTTATAAGGCTATTCGGAAAGCGCTGTTTGAGATGAAGCCGGACCGGATTATTGAGGAAATTAAGGATTCGGGGTTAAGGGGGCGCGGAGGGGCGGGATTTCCTACGGGGCTGAAATGGTCCTTTGCGGCAGGCACTGAAGGTGATGTCAAATATGTTGTGTGTAACGCGGATGAGGGTGATCCGGGAGCATTTATGGACAGGTCGGTTTTGGAGGGAGACCCTCATTCAGTTCTGGAAGGGATGATAATATGTGGAAGGGCAATTGGAGCTTCCTTCGGGTTTATCTATTGTAGAGCTGAATATCCACTTGCGATTCACAGATTGAATATTGCCATTGAAGCGGCAAGAGAAAAAGGATACTTGGGTAAAAATATCCTTGATTCAGGATTTGATTTTGATGTGGAGATAAAACAGGGAGCCGGAGCTTTTGTCTGCGGTGAAGAAACAGCTCTCTTTGCGTCGATTGAGGGGCAAAGGGGTATGCCGCGAATAAGGCCGCCATTCCCGGCGCAGAAAGGCCTATGGCAAAAGCCGACTAACAATAATAACGTAGAAACATACGCGAATATTCCATGGATAATTTTAAACGGTTCCGCGGAGTATGCCCGTTACGGTACTGAAAAAAGCAGAGGTACTAAGGTATTTGCCCTGGCTGGAAGGGTAAGGCGCGGGGGGCTGGCGGAAGTTGAAATGGGAACGACAATAGGCGACCTTGTTCTTAAGATCGGGGGGGGGATAAAAGATGGCGGGAAATTCAAAGCGGTACAGATGGGTGGCCCCTCCGGGGGATGTATTCCAGCTGATCTTTCGGATACACCGGTTGACTTTGAATCAATTCCCGCGACCGGCGCTATTATGGGTTCAGGAGGGATGGTTGTTCTTGATGAATCTACCTGTATGGTGGAGATGGCCAAATTCTTTTTACATTTTACACAGGAGGAATCGTGCGGCAAATGTACCTTCTGCAGAATTGGAACCTTGAGACTGCTCGAAACACTCACAAGGATTACTAATGGTGAGGGTAAAGAGGAGGATATAGAAAAACTTGAGTTGTGGGGGAAAAAAATAAAGGAGTCAAGTCTTTGCGGCCTAGGTCAGACAGCGCCGAATCCGGTGCTTACAACGATCAGATACTATCGTGATGAATATCAGGCTCACATCAATGAGAAAAGGTGTCCGGCGGGGAGCTGTAACCCGCTGGTTGATTTTTATGTTGATTCTGAAAAGTGTACCGGGTGTACACTTTGCGCGAAGAATTGTCCAGTAGACGCTATTAGCGGTAACCCGAAGGAAAAACATGTCATTGACAACTCAATCTGCGTAAAATGCGGCAAGTGTATTACAAGCTGCCAATTTGGCGCTATATACAAGAGTTGAGGAGCGGATTAATGGAAAAAATCAAACTCAAAATCAACGGAGAGGAAATCGAGGCTGACTCGGGCGCGACGATATTGGAGGTAGTAAGAGAAAAAGAGCTTGATGAGATTCCGACAATTTGCAATTCGCCGGAGCTCGAACCGGACCCCTCCTGTTTTGTGTGTGTTGTCGAGGTGAAGGGAAGGCCTAATCTTGTGCCGTCATGCTCTACTGTGGTAGCGCCCGGAATGGAAGTGGAGACGAGGAATGAACGCGTTATGGCTGCCAGGAAGATGGCTTTGGAGCTGTTACTTTCAAATCATTACGCGGACTGTGTTTCTCCGTGTACCGAGGCTTGCCCCGCCGGGGTTGATGTTCAGGGCTACATCGCTTTATCGGCTATGGGAGAGTATAAACGCGCCGTTGATCTTATTCGGGAAAGCAACCCTCTGCCGGCTGTTTG
>JAUXHZ010000215.1 GCA_030621255.1 Candidatus Latescibacterota bacterium | reverse complement strand
GAAGTACTGGGATGAGCACGGTGTTTTCAGGAAGAGCCTTGAGCAGAGCCCGGCGGAAACCCCCTTTGTTTTCTATGAAGGGCCTCCTACAGCTAATGGAAGGCCCGGGGTTCATCATGCTATGTCAAGAACGATCAAGGATACAATCTGCAGGTTTAAAACGATGCAGGGATTCAGGGTTGAAAGAAAAGCGGGATGGGACACGCACGGATTACCCGTGGAGATAGAGGTTGAAAAGAAACTTGGACTTGACGGAAAAGAACAGATAGAAAAGCACGGGGTGACCGATTTTAACAAGGAATGCCGGGAGAGTGTATTCAAGTATCTCGATGAATGGCACGAATTTACACGGAGGCTTGGTTTCTGGCTGGATCTTGATAACCCATATATCACATGTACAAATGAATATATAGAATCGGTTTGGTGGATTCTTAAACAGTTTTGGGATCAGGATCTTTTGTATGAGGGGCACAAAATAGTTCCCTATTGTCCCCGTTGCGGCACGTCATTGTCGAGCCACGAAGTTTCTCAGGGGTACAAAGATGTAACCGATCCATCCATTTATTTCAAACTCAGAATCAAGGGTGAAGACGCGAGTTTTCTTGTCTGGACTACGACTCCCTGGACGTTGCTTTCCAATGTGGCTCTGGCTGTCGGGCCTGAATATAAATATGTAAAGGTCAAAAACAATGGGGATATTATTATACTTGCTGAAGCTCTAACTACTGTTCTGGACGGCGAGTTCGAGGTTCTGGAGAAATTTGACGGAAAGAAACTTGTAGGCAAAGAATATCAGCCCTGTTTTCCCTATTTTGAAAATGCTGAAGGCGGCTTCAGAGTAATAGCGGCTGATTTTGTAACCCTCACCGATGGGACGGGGATAGTTCATGTAGCGCCGGCTTTTGGGGAAGATGACTATAGGGTTGGTAAGGTTGAAAATCTGCCCTTTATTCAGCCTGTAGATAAAGAGGGAAAATTTACTGAAGAGATTGAACCATGGGCGGGATCTTTTGTTAAAAGTTGTGACCGGGAAATTATTGAGGATCTTAACAAGCGGGGAATTCTTTACAGGAGCGAAGAGATTACGCATTCCTATCCATTCTGCTGGAGGTGTGATTCGGCCCTACTCTATTATGCCAGACGTTCCTGGTATATTAAAACAACGGCGTTTAAGGACCTTCTCATAGAGGCTAATTCAAAAATAGAGTGGTACCCGCCGGAAGTGGGAGAGAACCGGTTTGCCAAGTGGCTTGAAGGAAATGTCGATTGGGCATTAAGCCGTGAACGCTATTGGGGCACACCGCTGAATATCTGGGTCTGTGATTCATGTAAAGAAAAATATTGTGTTGGAAATGTGGATGAATTGAAGTCGATCAGCAAGAATTTTCCGGAAGATTTTAACCTGCATAAGCCTTTTGTTGATGAGTTGGATGTTCAATGCCCCAAATGCGGCGAGGGGATGACAAGGGTCCCTGAAGTGATAGATTGCTGGTTTGATTCCGGCGCTATGCCCTTCGCTCAGCACCATTATCCTATTGAAAACAAAGAGCTTTTTGAGAGCCAGTATCCCGCCGAATTTATCAGCGAGGGAGTTGATCAGTCACGGGGGTGGTTCTATTCGCTTCTTGTAATCGGCGTTTTTCTGAAAAAACAGAGCCCATATCGCAGGTGTTTGCCCCATGGGATGGTTCTTGATGCTAACGGACAAAAGATGAGCAAGAGCCGCGGCAACGCCGTTTACGCCAGCGAGGCTCTTGGCAGTTATGGCGCTGATGCTCTTAGGTGGTTTCTTATGACATCGGGAGCGCCCCATCTTGCAAAGCGTTTTGACCCTGAGGCACTTAAGGACGCGGCAAACAGATTCATAGGTACATTTAGAAATCTCTACACTTTTTTTGCCATGTACGCGAGGCTGGACGGTTTTGTTCCTACAGGAGAGATTGAAAGTGACAATTTGATAGATAAATGGCTTCTTTCCGTATACCATTCGACTATAAAGGAAGTTACAGAGGCTTTCGATGCATATGACATTAACAAGGCCGGCAGAAAACTGTCGAGTTTTGTTGTTGACGAACTAAGCAATTGGTATCTAAGGCGTTGCCGCAGAAGATTTTGGAAGAATGAAATGAGCGGTGATAAACGTGCGGCTTATGAAACATACTACACTGTACTAAGTGGCGTAACAAGGCTTATGGCTCCAATTGTACCTTTTATCAGTGAATCGGTTTATTTGAGGCTTCACGGTTACAGGGAAAAGGGAGAGGAGAGCCTCAGCGTTCATCTGCAGAGTTATCCAACCTTTGATGAAGGGATAATTGATAGAGAGGTTGAAAGGAAAATGAGAGAAGTCCTCCAGGTTGTAATCGCGGGCAGAGCCGCGCGAAACAAGGCTGGTATCAAGGTAAGAACTCCTCTATCTGAATTGCTTGTGTATAGCGCGGTCTCCGGTAAACTTGACTGGCTGGACGATAAGGAATATACCGCGCTGGTTCATGATGAATTGAATGTTAAAAAGATTTCCCGTATAGAGAGCACCGATGATTATATTTCATTAACCGCCAAGCCGGAATATTCTCTCCTCGGAAAGAGATTCGGGAAGAATATAAAGGAGGTATCCAGGGTTATCGGGGAGCTGTCTAAAACACAGCTTAAAAAACTGGAGTCTGCGGGAGAGATTTCTGTTGATATTGAAGGGAAGAGAGAACAATTTGAAGCTCAGGAAATAAAAGTTTTCCGCCAGACAGTTGAAAACTTTGAAGTGGAGACTGAAGATGAAATGACGGCTGTTCTTAACACTATGTTAACTTCTGAGTTGATTAGAGAGGGAATGGCCAGGGATATCGTAAACAGGGTTCAGAACCTGAGAAAGGACTCAGGGTTTGAGGTAAGCGATAGAATAGTGCTGTCCTACGAAGCCGATGAGGAGGTCAAAAAAGTTTTTACAGAATTTAACAACTATATTCGCAATGAAACTTTAACTGAATCGATTGACAGCGGCACTAAGGATTGGCCTTTTGCTGTGGAGTTTAAATTGAACAATTTTAATGTTGCACTTTGGACGAAACTTGCATGACACACCTAGGTGGAAGGAGAGTCGCAGATGCCTTCAGAAAAGAAAAAAAAGTATGGTAAAAAAGAAATTGGTTTGTTTAAGAAGAATATTATTGCTGAGCGCGATAGAATTCTGAAAGAACTTGACCGAATAAATGAATCAATAAGTTCCGCGGCAGATGACAAGGAGAGCGGTTCTTCCTATTCAAATCATCTGGCCGATCATGGAACAGACGCCATGGAGAAGGAGAAGCTATATTCTTATGCCAGTCAGAAAGATTCTTATCTAAAAGC
>JAUXHZ010000277.1 GCA_030621255.1 Candidatus Latescibacterota bacterium | reverse complement strand
CCAGCGCGCGCTCGTAATCATCTCCTTTCTGATATATCTTTCCTATCCTATACCAGATAGTGGCTTTTTCTTTTTCCCCTATATCAGAAACAAAGAGATACTCCGTCCATACTCTGGCCGCAGAGTGCAATAGATCCTGCCGTTCGAGCTTAAGCGCCAGTTCTTCGAGCCTGTCTGCTGAAAGATTGTTCCTGCCGGCAGCATCCCTCCCGCTGCTATTTAAAAACAGGGCTAGATTTGCCCCTCCCAGTAATATTGTTACAATCAAAAGGAAATATGTTAATCGTGTATTGATCCCCTTTTCTTTTTTATCATGATCCAGCGTTAAATTTAATTTTTCTTCCATAAGAACTCCATTTCCTTAAATAGAACCTTTTAATCACAACATAGTGATTTTACAGATCAATACCGCTTCTCTCTCATCCTGAAAAATCTTACAAGCTCAGGGACATAATTCCTGTTAGTCATGATCTCGATATGATCTATACGCATGGAAGCGAAAAGCTTTTTGAATCCTTTGGACTGTTCTCTGCTGAAATGTTCATATTTTTTTCTGACCCCCGCGCTCGCTGTATCCACAAGAATCATTTCGCCGGTTTCAGCATCCTCGAGTTCCACAAGGCCCGCGTCGGGAAGTACAACTTCTCTCGGATCCACAATTGTAGCCGCTATTAGATCATGTTTCTTGCCGATTATACTCATCCTCTTCTCAAATCCTTCAGCGAGAAAATCGGAAACCAGAAAAACGACAGCCTTTTTATTTGCCACCTTTCCAAAAAAATCGAGGGCTCCGGTTATATCCGTTCTCGCCTTTCGCGGCTTGAAATTAAGAAGTTCCCTGATTACCCTGAGAACATGCGTGGTCCCTTTCTTCGGAGGAATATATTTTTCAACCTGATCTGTAAAAAGGATTAACCCGACCTTGTCATTATTTTTCACCGCCGAGAAAGCAAGCAAGGCGCAGAGCTCGGCGGCGACTTCATTCTTAAGTTTATCTACACTGCCGAAATTTCCGGAAGCAGACAGATCCACGATGAACATAACCGAAAGTTCTCTTTCTTCAACAAACCTTTTTACATGGGGAATGCCGGTGCGTGCGGTTACATTCCAATCGATTGATCGAACATCGTCACCCGGGAGATATTCCCTGACCTCGTCAAACTCCATTCCCCGTCCCTTGAACACACTCCCATACTCACCCGCGAGAATTTCATTTACCACTCTGCTGGTAGTTATTTGAAGAACCCTTATCTTTTTCGCTAATTCTTTCGTAATCATGATAGAACTTTAATATTAAAACTTTTATCAGCCGGATTTAAAAAACAGTTTCATTGATCAACAGCCCGGTTCCCACACGATTACGGAACGGGCACATTATCAAAAATTAAACTCACAATATCTTCAGGCGTCTTTTCTTCAGCCTCCGCCTCATAAGTGATTATCACCCTGTGCCTTAAAACATCCATACCTATCGATTTAATATCCTGCGGTGTAACGTATCCCCTTCCCTGCAGAAAGGCATAAGCCCTCGAAGCCATAGCAAGAAAGAGCGTGGCGCGGGGAGAAGCCCCGTACTGGATTAAATCACTTATTTCAAGACCATACTTTTCGGGATTTCTTGTAGCCTGCACTATATCCAGGATATAATCCTCAATCTTTTCATCCATATAAATCTCGTCATTCAGTTTTCTGAGCCTCTTGATATCGGAAGGCTCAACTACCGCATCAACGTCAGTGTCAGGCGAAGATCCGCCCATCTTCTTTAAAATCTCTTTCTCCTGCTCCCTGTTCGGATAGGTAACCTTGAGCTTCAGCATGAATCTGTCGATCTGAGCCTCGGGCAGCGGATATGTCCCCTCCTGCTCTATCGGGTTCTGAGTGGCAAGCACCATAAAGGGATCATCAAGGAGATGTGTCTCGCTGCCGATAGTTATCTGTCTTTCCTGCATCGCTTCAAGAAGAGCGCTCTGCACCTTTGCGGGGGCTCTGTTTATTTCATCGGCAAGAATGATATTAGCGAAAATAGGGCCTTTCTTAGTTGTAAAGTCGCCCGAGCGCGGATTGTATATGAGGGTTCCGAGCAAATCCGCCGGAAGAAGATCGGGGGTAAACTGTATCCTCTGAAAAGAGGCACGAATGGTTCTTGAAAGAGTCGTAACGGCGAGTGTTTTCGCCAGGCCGGGCACTCCCTCAATAAGAACATGGTTATTACAGAGCAGTCCTATCAACAAACGGTCAATAAGATATTCCTGCCCCACTATCACTCTCGCGAACTCACCCTTGATTTTTTCTAAAAGGGCGCTTTCCTTCTTAACCTTCTCTCCGATTTGCTTAACATCAATTGCCATAATTACCTGCTCCCCGTAAAATTAAGTTTCCGTAAGCCGCACGTTTCAACTCGCAAATAAATTCAGGCCTTCTGATATTTGAAAGCCTGATATTATTATCTTAAGTATTATATACAATATTCTAAACCAAGTTCCAATTTCAAGAATATTTTCCGGGTGTTTTTATGTTTTTATGAAGTTGTGCCAGGAAATGTTTA
>JAUXHZ010000028.1 GCA_030621255.1 Candidatus Latescibacterota bacterium | reverse complement strand
CCCTTCTCCTGAAGTTTGGGGGGTTTCTCCCTGCCCGCCGGGTTCTGCCACTTTATCTTCATCGTCTGGTTTGTCTTCGTTGTTTGATTGATCTTTAGGGGATGATTCATCCACGGAGTTGGACTTTTTGTCATTGGTTATTAATTTGTCCAGTGTTCCGCCTCCGAGCAGTATCTTGATTTCTTCTCCGTCAAGCGATTCTCTTTCCAGAAGAGCAGTGGCCACTTTATGCAGGTCTTCCTTATGTGCTATGAGAATATCTTTAGCCTTTTGATAGCATTCATGTATGATTTTTCTGATTTCATTATCAATTTCCCTTGCAGTTTCTTCACTGAATTCGTTTCTCGAAGTCAGCTGTTTGCCGAGGAAAATATGTTCATCTTGATGATCAAAGGAAATCGGCCCAAGGGTATCGCTCATACCCCACCTTGCAACCATCTTTCGGGCGAGACTTGAAGAATGGCTGATATCGCTCTCCGCCCCTGTTCCAATTCTTCCGATAAAGAGTTCTTCAGCGACTCTTCCACCCATTGATGTTGTAATTATATCCAATAGATATTCCCTGGAGTGAAACATCATTTCATCTTTCGGAAGGAAGAAGGTAAGCCCCCCCGTCTGGCCCCGGGGAATTATTGTCACTTTATGCAGCGGGTCGGCATTTTCCACGAATGATCCGACTATAACGTGGCCACTTTCATGATAGGCGGATACTTTCCGGGCATCTTCTTTTAAAACATAACTTTTACGCTCCGGCCCCAACCTGACCTTATCTTTTGCTTCTTCGATATCAGCCATTTCGACTTTATCTTTGTTCAGTTTGGCGGCAAGCAAAGCAGCTTCATTTACAGTGTTTGCCAGGTCTGCTCCGGTCATCCCGGGAGTTCCGCGGGCGATTATTTCAAGGTCTACGTCATCTGAAAGTGGAATATTGCGGGTATGTACTTTTAGAATCCCTAACCTCCCTTTGAGATCGGGCATGTCAATAATAACTCTTCTGTCGAATCTGCCCGGCCTGAGAAGAGCGGGATCAAGAACGTCAGGTCTATTTGTAGCGGCGAGAAGTATTACTCCTTCGTTTGTGTTAAATCCGTCCATTTCAACAAGGAGCTGATTCAGAGTTTGTTCTCTTTCATCGTGTCCTCCACCGAGGCCTGATCCCCTATGCCGGCCGACGGCATCCAGCTCGTCTATAAAAAGAATGCAGGGAGCGTGTTTTTGTCCTTTTTCGAAGAGATCGCGGACACGGCTCGCGCCAACCCCGACAAACATTTCGACAAAATCGGATCCGCTCATGCTGAAAAAGGCTGCTTCAGCCTCTCCCGCTACGGCCCTGGCCAACAGAGTTTTGCCGGTTCCCGGTGGGCCGAGAAGAATTACACCCTTTGGTATATGCCCACCAAGCTTCTGAAATTTTTGCGGGTTTTTAAGAAATTCAATAATTTCCTGCAGCTCTTCTTTTGCTTCTTCAGCTCCCGCGACATCATCAAAAGTTACGTCAGGTTTGTTACCTCCAACCATTTTCGCTTTGCTTTTACCGAATGAAAAGGCTTTGTTCCCCCCGGCTTGCATTTGCCGCATAAAGAAAAACCACAGCACAAAAAGAGCTATAAGCGGGAGGGCGGTAGCTAATGCTTTGACCCAGACACTGCTTCCGGGGAATTCAGCCTCTATGACGGCATTGGGATTTGTCTTCCATATCTTTTCAGGCAAATCTTTATCTTCAGCGGGAAGCACAACCTTAAATTTGCTTATACGGGTTTCATCCGTGGCTGTAGGCAGAATAATCTCGTCAATCAAATTACCCGTTACTTCAAGACCCCTTATTTTTATTCTGTCAATATTCCCGCTGTTGATCTCCTGAATGAAAGTTGTATAACTGATCGGGTGTTCATTTCGTGCTCCTGAATTGAACAGAAGGTAAGCGAGGAACCCCATGATAAGAATCATAACCCAGAGCGCCATTGAGCGTGATGGTTTTTGATTGCCCGAGCCTGTTCCGGGAGGGATCCATTTATTATCAGGCTGTTTTTTGTTTCCGTTGGTTTTATTTTCTTTTTTCATTTTAATAGGTACCTACCGCTAAAATACAGATTCTCCACGATTTTTATCATTTTACTGTGCTAAGATAACCAATAGTAGTCCTTTTGTCTATCAGTAAAAGTATAATGTGGCGCTGGTACATTCAGTGTTGAGCTATTTTGCGTTATTGCTAAATTCGTTGTCCCTTTTCCTTAATTTCTTTTTCTATTTTTAACAATTGTTCAGAGATTTCTTCCATTTCTCTAAGATCAGGTGTTAATTCTCTTATGAAGGAGAGATGTCTGAAATGCTCCTTGAAATCGAGTCCATACCCAATAACAAATATGTCCGGTATAACAAAACCGGTATAATCGATAGGTATTTCGACTTCACGTGCTGATGGTTTATCAAGAAGGGTGCAGATCTTTACGCTCCTTACTTCAGTATCCAGCAAATTTTTCAAAAGTTTTGAGAGGGTATTCCCGGTGTCAATTATTTCATCAACTATTATTATATCCTGTTCCCTTATGTCGTTTCGTATGAAATTGTTGATCTCAATCGTTTTACCTCTTTGCAGACCATCTCTGTAGCTGGAAAGAGTAATAAAATCAATTTCATGAGGGATCGTAAGTGCCCTCATGAGGTCTGCCATGAAAATAAATGCACCTTTAAGAAGGGCTATAAATACTGGCGCAGAGTCCTTATAATCCTCTGATATTTCAGAGCCAAGTTCTTTAACTCTCGCCTGTATCTTATCTGAAGAGATGGTATACATTTCGTTTTTTATCTTCCCGCTGGTACACATTGTAGATTTTACGGTCTGTTTTTAAGCAAATCGAGAATATCATTGAATTGATATGATATCCAGAACTTTTTTCTTTCGGAGGAAATTAGGGCAAATATTCTTCTATTAACGGAGGATTGAGTATTAATTCTGTTTTATAAGTTTTATTCGAGTGATTTGTTTTGCCTCTTTAGCTATTCTGGTTTTTTCATCTGTCGCGACTCCAGGCACCCAGATTATTCCCTTTTTGTCTTCAAAAATCGGAATCTGATTCCGTTTGTGCAAAGGAATTTTTTTATCAATCATAATATCGCTTAATTTTTTGTTCCCTTTCATACCGAAGGGTCTTATCCTGTCACCTGATTTTCTCCCTCTGATTTTAACGGGAAAAGCAATTGAGGCCAGATATACTTCATCTTCGGAGGAGAAAAGAGGCAAATCTTCAATATAGGGCAGCTGCTCGATTTTCACCGATAAATTCCATGAGGGAAGTTTATAGATGCCTGTTGTCGGCAGTGTTGCCTCAGGTGGACTATCGGTATTATCCTGTGAATATTTTAAAAGGCGCAGGGATCTTTGTTCCAGCCATATTGTTATTCCGTGCGGAAAATTAATACTTTTCCCCGGTTGTCCCGTGTGGAGGAGGATTTTTACTGCGTCGAAGTGACATTTCTCGATATCCTGAAATATTCCGAAGCGCCTTTTCAGGGCGGTATCAACTAGAAGATATATTTCAAAATCGCTTAGCCGGGCAAGTTTGTCTAAAGGAATATTAACACTATTATCTTCTCCGTGTTCTTCCAGGATATTCTCAATTCTTGAGCTTATTGTTTCCCACCCTTCAGAGATGTTGTCACCGAGCCTGATGAGGGCTTTGTCTATGGCGGGGTTGAACTCACTTTTTAGCATTGGGAGCAGTTTGTTTCTGATCCTGTTGCGGAGGCAGCCATTCTCCAGATTGCTTTTATCTGTCGCGTATCTGATCTTGCGGGTTTTAAGAAACCGTACAAGATCATCACCTTTACAGCAAATAACAGGTCTTATAAAGATATCGCGCCGGATCGGTATTCCCATTAAACCCCGCAACCCTGAGCCCCTGATAATATGATGCAGAATTGTTTCAACTTGATCATCCAGATTGTGCCCAAGAGCTACGAAAGGGGCTTTAAACTCTGCGGCGCTTTGTTCGAGGAATTCATATCTAAGGATTCGCGCAGTTTCTTCAAGGCCTTTTCCCTTTCTTACCGCCGCGGCGGGGACATCCTTTGAAGCTGTAAAAAGGGGGATATTAAGCTTTTCGCAATATTTTGCAACCAGGGTTTGTTCTTCTTTTGATTCAGGCCTAATCCCGTGATTTAGATGTGCCGCTCCCAGTGTAATATTCAGTTTATCTGTTAAACTGTGAAGAATTGTCAACATAGCCATCGAATCCGGACCCCCGGATACGGCAGCGATTATACGGCTTCCGGATTTGATCAATCCTTTTTTTTTAATCCATTTTTCAACTTCAAGGATACAATTCATAAGATCTTGGACGGGAAAGGGCAACAAATACAGTAAAATAATTGGTGGCGGTGCAGGGACTTGAACCCCGGACACGAGGATTATGATTCCTCTGCTCTAACCAACTGAGCTACACCGCCAAACAATAAAAAATAGTAAGGTAAAATAAGCTAATGTCAAGTGAAAAGAAATTGGAAAAATATTTTTTCTTTCCTCTATGGTGAAGGTTTGTTATAGATAAGCTATGTGTGTGCGATTTTAACCTGAATAATTGTTCATTACATATTAGCGATTAAGGCTGGCGAAATTGAGTGGAGGGCAATTGTCAGAGGCAGGGAGAAAAAAGTGAAGTTCTATACATCGGATGATGTTGACCGTTCTGTTCTCGAAGGTAGGAATATCGTTGTTCTGGGATATGGTAATCAGGGGCGCCCCCAGGCTCTAAATCTTAGAGAAAGCGGCCTGAATCCGACTATCGCGGCTAGAATGGGAGGGAGAAGCTGGCAGAGGGCTTTTGAAGATCAATTTCGCGTTGTAACACCGGAAGAAGGAGCAAAAGAAGCCAACATACTTATTTTCCTCATACCTGATGAAATACAAAGAGATGTTTTTACAAATCAGATAAAGGGGAATCTTAAAAAGGGTTCTGTTCTCTGTTTTGCTCACGGGTTTGCTGTCGCGTTTGGAGAGATAGAAACCAATGATTATGTGCTCACGCTGGTGGCTCCAAAGGGGCAGGGTGAAAGAGTTCGGGAATCCTATATTGAAGGAAGCGGGCTTCCGTGTCTTGTAGGTGTGGAAAATGATCTCTCAGGGGATGGAATGGAGGTGGCGCTGGCCATCGCCGATGGACTCGGATGTCTTCGGATAGGAGCGTTTGAAACAACATTCAGAGAAGAAGCCATAAGCGATATTTTCGGTGAGCAGGCTGTTCTGTGCGGAGGAGTTACAGCGCTTGTCAAAAGCGCGTTCGATACGCTTGTAAAGAAAGGCTTCAGCCCTGAAATCGCATATTTTGAGTGTATGCATGAATTAAAGATTATTGTGGATATATTTTCCCGTGTCGGATTCTCGGAGATGAGAAAACTTATCAGCGGGACCGCGGCATACGGGGGGTTGCGTTACGGTGAGGCACTAATTGATGAGGAAATGGGAAACAAGATGGAGAAACTTTTTGAATTTATTGATAGTGGAGAGTTTGCCCGGGACTGGTTGAAGAAATCTTCCGGCAAAGATAATTTCCTTGAAAAACTTTGTGAGAAAGAAAATGAGTTATTAATCGAAAAAGTTGGCAACAGGATAAGAAAATTATTTCCGGGGAACAAATAAAGATGCTATATGTATAGCATAAAAAAGGTCACAGATCTTAATGTGAGTCTGGCAATGAGGAATAAGCAAAGGGGGAAAGAATGAATCAGTTAAGGAAGATAACCATTTTAGTGTTAGCAATTATTATGATTATTGGAACAGGATGTGATAAGGAATCTGACAAATCCGGGAAAAAGAGCGAAGAAAGTTTTCGTGTCCCCGATTCTCTTATTACTCCAAAGGATCGTTTCCAACTTGTTCTTGATGAATATCATCCGATAAAGGGCGGGGTTATAGCTAACAAGGACATTTCGCTTCATTATCCTGCCAGCCAGATATATGATTTTATATCCGGGAAAATGTTTAGTATTGCCTTTGACAGTTACAATCTGATTGAGGAAAAGATAGGGCGTCCAGCTCAGGGTAAGATTGTCTGTATTGGAGCAAAGGATATGGATGAACACAAATTTCTCACCAGAAAGGAATGGTGGTATTACGGTGTTGTCAGAGGTGATACAATCTATTTTGAGCCCTACCAGATAATGTTGAAAAGAGGGGACAGGGTATCGGGACAGACGATTGCCCAAATAGCGTTTATTCAGAAAATTGCGCAGATGGCGCTCCGGGAAAAATCCGGTGACAAAATCCCGCGCTGGCTTAGAGAATCAACAGCGTCTTATTTCGCACGTGAGGGTGCTGTGCTTAAAGAGCAGGCGGCTCAGTTCAGAGAAGACTACATTGATTTTAAGCCCACAGTAGATGAATTGAATAGTTATCTTGAAATTGCTCAGGAAATGGCGCTTACCAGAGTTTCATTCTATATAGCTTATCAGATGTTTGAGAATCTCCTTGATTTATTTTCGATTGAAGAAATTCTGATTTTCACGGAAAAATTGGGAGAGGGCAGCTCGTTGGATGAGGGGGCAATTGAGGTTTTTGGCATCGATTATAAAACTCTGATAAAAAAAATAAGTGATTATCAGGCTGTACCTGAAGCCAGTTGGAAGATGTAGAACTATGCCGAACCCTGAAAATCATATAAGAGTAAGGTTTGCTCCAAGCCCCACGGGGCATCTGCACGTAGGAGGCGCGAGAACCGCGCTCTACAACTATCTCTATGCTCGAAAGACAGGCGGCAAATTTATACTCAGAATTGAAGATACCGATGCCAAGAGATCAACTGCTGAATCCTATAAAGGAATAATTGAATCGATGGAATGGCTGGGTCTCAACTGGGATGAAGGGCCCTTACGCGGTGGTGATTTTGGGCCCTATACGCAGTCGAGAAGAAGAGTGCTATACAATAATGAAGCCCAAAAACTCATCGATAAAGGGAAGGCTTATTATTGTTTCTGTACGCCGGAGAGACTCGAAACGATGAGATTTGAGATGGAGGAAAAGAAGTTACCTCCTAAATATGACGGCAGGTGCCGGGGACTTTCAGAGGTTGAGGTTGCAGAAAGGCTTTCAAAGGGGATTCCGCATGTTTTCCGTTTTAAAATGCCTATTGAAGGCAGTGTATTTTTCAGAGATATTGTTCGTGGAGAGTTCAGTTTTGAAAACGGGAATCTGGATGATTTTGTGTTGATAAAATCGGATGGAAGGCCGACCTATAATTTTGCCGTTGTTGTAGATGATGCCCACATGAAAATTTCACACATTATAAGAGGGGACGATCACCTTTCAAATACACCCAGGCAGGTGCATCTCTATCGCGCGTTGGGGTATAATTTGCCGAAATTTGCTCACCTTCCGATGATTCTCGGAAGTGATCATTCCAGGTTGAGCAAGCGGCACGGCGCGACATCGATAGCTTACTACAGGAATCGGCATTATCTCCCTGAGGGATTATTGAATTACCTGGCGCTTCTCGGTTGGTCGCTTGACGGAAAAAAAGAACTATTTACCCGTAAAGCGCTTATTGATAAATTTTCTCTTAAGAAAGTTTCAAAGAACCCTGCAATATTTGATAACAGCAAGATGGAATGGATTAATTCAGAGCATCTGAAAGAGGTTTCTCTTGCAGGTAAAATTTCCTTGGTCCAGGATGTGCTTGATGAGGAAGGGCTGCTGCCGCCCGAATTTGATGTGGATATCACAAAACCGGTTGATCTTAAAATAGTACCCGGCAGAGAAGAAATGAAAGAAGAAAAAAGCCATAATTATAAGATGAGTGATAAAGAAATAGAGCGTTTGGCTACGATTATTATTGTTCTCGGTAACCGGCTTAAGTTACTGAAAAATATTCCAGCTATAATCGGCTATTTCTATACCGATGATTACAAGGTGGACGAGGAAGCTGTAAGGATGCATCTCTTAAGAAGTGAAATTCCAAACCGTATGAACAAATTGGCCGATGAATACGAAAAACTAAAATATTTTGATCGTAAATCGGCGGAAAAAGTACTCAGAGATCTGGCGTTTGATCTTAAAATAGCAGCGGGGGAGCTTATCCATCCGTGCAGGGTGGCTCTGACCGGGAAAATAGTATCTCCCGACATTTTCTGGGTTGTTGTACTTTTGGGTAAAGATAAGACTGTAGAGAGACTTAGAAAAGCCGCCAAGCTTTATTCCGTTATATAATTCCATAAATGGTATTGCTTTTCTACCGCAAATCTTGTAATTTCCCCTATGTTAATGGAGAGTCGTCTAATGGCAGGACAGCTGACTCTGGATCAGCCGATGGAGGTTCGAATCCTCCCTCTCCAACCATTTTGTTTATTGGCCCCTTAGTCTAGTGGTCAGGACGCATGGTTCTCAGCCATGAATCAGGGGTTCAACTCCCCTAGGGGCTACCATGATGAAAGCCCGGAAGGATTGCCAATTTTCCTTTCGGGCTGTTAGTTTCAGGGCGGTCTTTTTACTGAAACGGCAAACTGCCGTTTTTATCATATAGCGGATCATCCACCCCCAAAGGAGCTTCCAGGGGTTGGAGAACATATCTCTCCCGATGAGCTGAAAAGGGAAAAACATTTTTCTACTCTGGTTGAATTACAGCGCGGGCATTTGACTTTTGAATCACTCGATCTTACGAGTTCCTCAAATTCATTTCCGCATTTTTTGCAGACAAATTCGTAGATAGGCATTGTTTACCTCTTCTCAATTTCCCGGTTAGTAATTTCTTTTTCTTTATCAGGTTTTTGCCGGTCCCCGGCGTCACAAGTTCCGCTCATTCAGGTGGGAATTCCCGCGCGCGGCAGCAAAAACCTCATAAGAACAAACCATACTGCGATAAATATTATAATACCGATACCATTATTCATTTGTTCATCATCTTTTCATTTAGGCGTTTGACTTCCATCTGTAA
>JAUXHZ010000050.1 GCA_030621255.1 Candidatus Latescibacterota bacterium | reverse complement strand
GTGACGGGAAAAGGGGGCGATCTGGGATATCTTACAAAGGAAAACATGATCCCCGAATTCGAATCCGCGATATTTGCGATGGGCCCTGGCGAAATAAGCGAACCAGTTAAATCGGATTTTGGGTATCATATCATTAAACTTGTCGGAAGCCGTAAAACATTAGGCACTGTTCATCTCAGCGATGTCCGGGAACCGATAATGAATATCCTGATTGTAATAAAACGGAAAAAGGCTTACAGGGAATTTATGAAATCCCTAAGCGAGACGATAGATGTAGAATACTACGATGAAAGGTATATGCGGAATGATTCTACGGAATTGTCTTCTCAACTGTCTAATTAGGAATAATTGCTGACTAGCGGGATTTGAAATTAATCCGAGGGTGGTGTGTAGACCTTGAACTGTAGAATTGGATTTATACCAGCGGTTGCGGCTGCGTTGATGGTCATAATTGCCGGGGGTATCAGTAGAAACTCGCACGGCTCTGAAGAGATGCAGGGTAAAAAGGTAATAGATAAAGTAATAGCTGTTGTGGAAGATAAAGCCTTATTGCAAAGCGAATTTGAAATTGAATATACACGGTTGCTTCTTCAGGTCGGCAATACGGAAAATCTTGACAAAACAAAAAAGGAAAAAATCCGAAAGGAAGTTCTCGACGGCCTCGTGGCTGATTTGCTTATGGCTGTTCACGCTGAGAGAACAGGGATAGAAATCACCCAGGAAAGTATAGATGCCCAGGTGCAAGAGGCGATAGACAGAAACCAAAAAGAACTTGGGGGAGAGAAAGCCTTCAATGAGGAATTAAAGAAAAATGGGATCACGATTCAACAACTTAGAAGGCAATGGCGCGAGAAAATACAAGCGAGACAATTAATTCAGAAGCTTATGTACCAGGAGGTCATGGGGCAGGTAGATATTACCAAAAAGGAATTAAAAGAATATTATAGAAAAAACGTCGCGGAGTTGCCCTTGAGGCCTGCCACCGTAAAGTTGGCCCAGATATTAATTTTACCTCCGGCTTCGGAGGAAAGCAAAATGAACGCGCTTGAGAAAATCAGCAGGATAGAAGAAAAAGTACATAGAGGAGAAGATTTTGCTGATCTGGCAGAGAAATATTCAGAAGGGCCCAGCGCGAAATATGGAGGAAATCTCGGATTTATAAAGCCGGCCGATTTAAATAATCCTGAATTTGAAAAAGCGGCAAGCAAGTTGGAAGCCGGCGAAACCAGCCGGCCGGTGCTAACTGATTTTGGATATCATCTTATTAAACTCGAGGAAATCGACGGCGAGGATAGGCATATAAGGCATATACTTGTTAAAGTTGAAGAGGGAACAGATGAGATAGAACAAGCATACAAGAAAGCGGAGGGAATTAGAAACAGGATAGCGGGGGGAGAGGATTTTGGGAAGCTGGCCTCACAATTTTCCGCAGATAAAGAAACAAGTGGTAAAGGAGGATTTATCGGGGAAATAGCTATACAGGATCTTCCGGAGTTTTTTAGAGGGGCAATAAAAGATGTTAAGCCCGGGGGGGTGGCGCCCGTACTGAAAGATAGTAAAGGGTTTAGAATTATAAAAATTCTCGGCCGTGAAAAACAGAGAGTTTACAGCTTCGAAGAAGCGAAAGAAGATTTGAGAAAATTGTTGCGGCAGGAAAGACTGCAGGAAAATTACGCGGATTATGTGGAGAAGCTCAAGGGTAAGTATTACGTTGATATAAAGGAAGATGTTGTGCAGTGAGACTCGATCTTTTACTAAAACACCTGTGCCTTGCCAAGACAAGGAGCGAAGCTATAAAAGGGATAAACAACGGGAAAGTGATGGTGGGTGGGAAAAGTGTCAAGCCTTCCAAAAAAATAGTGAATGGGGATATTTTGCAGATAAGATATCCTGAAAAGGAAATAGCAATTGAAATAATTGAAGTGCCGGAAAAACAGGTTCCACGGAAAAAAAGAGAACAATTCTACAGAATTATCAGAGAAAGAGCTCTGTATAGAGATGAGGGAAGGAATGTCTGATAAGAGTATAAGTATTGCTCTTACAATAGGCGATCCGGCCGGGATAGGGCCGGAAATTGTCGCGGATTTGATTAATAAAGGAAGATTGAATGATCTCAAGCTCTATCTTGTAGGATCAGCGGAGGCACTGGTTAAGAATCTGTCACGGGATGCAGCGGAGAAAATCAACATAGTATCCGATTGGAGCCGGGTTGATGAGAGGAAAAGCGATCTCCCTTTAATAATTGATACATCTTCAGGAATCGCGCCGCAGGGAAGACCGAGTGAAGAAAGCGGCAGAGCCTCGGGGAAAGCGATTGAAATCGCGATTAATATGGCGCTTTCCGGCCAGGTTGAGTGTATAGTGACGGGCCCCATATCGAAAGAAGCTCTTGCGCTGGCGGGGTATTCATATATAGGGCATACCGATATGCTGGCAGACAAATTTGATTCGCCTGATTGCCAGATGATGATGGTTAACAAAGCTTTGCGGATCGTAATTATGACAAGGGATATTCCCTTGAAAGAGGTGCCGGATGCTGTAACAGCACAAAGAATACATAAATGTGTAAAAGTAACCGATGAAACGCTCAAAGAACTTTGGGGGATAGAAGCGCCGGAAATAGCTGTAGCCGCATTGAATCCCCATGCAGGAGATGGAGGAGTTACCGGATCGGAAGAAAGGAAAGTAATTATTCCGGCGATTGAAGATCTTTTTGCAAGCGGAGTGAATGTAACGGGGCCGGTGCCCTCGGACACCCTTTTTTACAACAGCGAAAATAAACCTTATGATGCCTATGTTGCCCTATATCACGATCAGGGGATGATTCCCTTTAAGACAATGGGGTTTGATAATGGAGTAAATATGACTATCGGGTTACCGGTAATCAGAACATCTGTATGTCACGGGACAGCGTATGAAATTGCCGGAAAAGGGATGGCTGATTCCGGCAGTCTCGGCGCGGCGGTTTCTCTGGCTGTTCAGTGCTGTATGATGAAACGAAGAAATGTTGGTGTATGAAATTATGCCGGGAGAAAAGAGAATCATCGCGGGTGTTTACCACTTGTCAAAAGTTTTGGGAAGGCATTTCGCGCTGAAGGATATAAATTTCCAGTTAGCAAACGGGGAATTTGTTTTTCTCGTTGGGGCAAGCGGTGCGGGCAAAAGCACCTTACTGAGAATGATGTATATGGATGATATTCCTGATTCCGGCCAGGTGATTATGGGGGCATATGTTTCGACCAGGATAAAGAGAAGTGATATTCCACGGCTAAGAAGGAAAATCGGTATCGTTTTTCAGGATTTTCGCCTGATTGGGGACAGAACTGTTTTCGAAAATGTGGCCCTTGCCATGAAGGTCGCTGGAACAGGAATCACGGAGATAAAACATGAAATGACCAATATTCTTACCAGGGTCGGGCTTTATCACAAGAGGTACGAGTTACCGGGGGCGCTTTCGGGGGGCGAGCAGCAAAGGGTCGCTATAGCAAGGGCGGTGGCGAATAAACCAGCCGTTCTCCTGGCGGATGAACCAACAGGCAACCTTGATCCTATGGTAACAAGGGGAATACTGGAATTGTTGTTTAAGATAAATTCCGGGGGGACGGCGGTCTTGATGGCTACTCATGATGTGGAGCTTGTTAAAAGTTTTGGACAGAGAATAATCTATTTGCAGGATGGGAAGATTGCCAAGGATAAGGAGATGCTTTTCAGGGGAAATCTGCGGGAGAGCATTTCTAATTCTCGTGTCGATCACCGTGTCAAGAAGTTTACAGAGCACAGCATAGGAGAGGACGATGATGGAAAAAGAGAAAGTTAACCTCAGCGTCTTCCCTAAATAAACGGGACTGGATAATGGCGGGAATTAATGCGGCAAAATATATGCTCGGCGAAACAGTAAGGATGCTGAAATGCGGAAAAGTCTCTAATCTGATATCGGTAATTATAATGGGGTTTTCTCTGCTGGTGCTTGTCATTTTTATTTTAGTCACCCTGAATGTTTCAATGGTAATTGAAAAGGGTATGGGGGAAATATGTGTGTACGTTTATCTTGAAGACGGGGTGGACAACAAAATTACAGAAGAGATCAGGGCGGAACTTCTGGGGATTGAGAGTGTCAGGGGAGTGGTTTTTGTCTCAAAAGATGAAGCGCTGGAGAAGTTTCGTGAACAGCTTGGAAAGAACAGCGATATTCTGGAGGAACTGGAGGCCAACCCCCTCCCGGACGCCTTTAGAATACAGATGAAGCCTGAGTCTAATACAAGTTTAGCTATGGAGAAAATAGCTCGGACAGCTGCGGAGTGGAGGGGAGTAGATGATGTAAGGTACGGCAAGAAGTGGGTCGAAAGAGGGGAAAAGCTTGTTAAAGGTTTCTATATGACGGATTTCGCGCTGGGGTTGATAGTTTTTCTTTCAGTCATTTTTGTGATATCAAATACGGTCAGGTTGTCGATTTTATCAAGGCGTGAATCAGTTGAAATAATGAAACTGATTGGAGCAACAAATATGTACATCCAGGTTCCGTTTGTTATTGAAGGAGCGATTCAGGGAATTGTGTCCTCGCTTCTCGCGATGGCGTTATTGTGGGGTGCTTGTTCATTTGCCGGGAGATATTTGCCGGGGCTTGGATTTTTCCGCTTCGAAGGAGTGGTGGGATTTGTAGTTTTATGTGCTTTCTTGGGATCTATTGGAAGTTTTGTCGCAATAAGAAAATTTCTCAAAAGGTAAAGTTTTTTGCTTATGATGAAAAAGGGGAAATTCAGAATAGCGTGCCTCTTCTTTTTGCTGGTAGCTGTTGCGGTATCGGCGGGATTATCAGCGCAGGAAAATAAGCTGGGAGAGCAAATTAAAGATCAGGAAAAAGAACTGACGAAACTGAGAAAAGAAATCATAGAACAGAGGAAAAAGATTGAAGATTTGAAGCGTAAGGAGAAGGATGTTGGAAGCTATCTGAGAAAATTAAAAAGAGAAAGAAGTTTAACAAAGGAGCTTTTAGAAGGGATAGAAGAAAAAGGAAAGATGCTGGAGGAACAGGTTGGGTTTTTAAGAGAGTCCCTGGAGCGAAATGGGGAGATTTACACTCAGAGGCTCAAGCTTTTTTCAGGGAGGCTCAAGGAAATATACAAGGAGAGAAATAAACATTTCTGGCAGGAACTTTTAAACGCGGACGATTTCTCGGATCTCGTGCAGAAGTATAAATTCTTTGTAATGGTTGCCGCCAGAGACGCGGCAATGGTAGATGATATTAAGAAGAAAAGAAATGAAATATCGCGGGAAGAAACTGAACTTACGCGAATGCTGCATGAAATGTTTGTGTCCAGTGAGGAAAAGAGGGCGGAACTCGCGAAATTGAAAACAAATGAAGAGGAAAGAACCAGGGCGTTGGCACAGCTGAAGAAAAGAGAGAAAGGGCATCAAAAGAGAATAGACAAATTGGCGGCGGCGGAAAAAAACCTTTTAAACATTATAACTAACCTGGAGAAAAGACGGGAAAGGATGATTGAATTTCAGGGAAAATTCGGCGAAATGGATTTCCCTAATCTTAAGGGAAAAATGCTGATGCCGGTAGACGGCAGCACGGTTCAGAAATTCGGCAGATCAAAGCATCCGCAATTTGGTACAATTACGTTTAATTCGGGAATTGATATAAGCGCCAGAGCGGGTTCTCCGATTCGCGGAGTAGCGCGAGGCAGGGTCGAATACGCGGGAGAACTTTCGGGATATGGAAATTGTATAATCGTAAATCACAGTGGCGGCTATTATACGTTGTATGCGAGAATAGGCAGAATATTTGTGAAGCAGGAAGATAAGGTGGAAAAGGGAGATATTATAGCGGAAGTTTCAAATTCTACGCTTTCCAACGGGGGAGTTTTTCATTTTGAAATAAGAAAATCGAAAACAGCACTTGATCCCGAAGAATGGATAAAATAAGGAGAAAAAAATCGATATACTTTCAGCGGCAAGAGTAGTTGCCAAATCACAGGAGCGGGTTTCGGGCCTCCTTTCTTCCATGTTGGAGGGGGAGAAGCGCCCCTCTTCATTCCTCTTTGCTGGTCCTGAGGGATCGGGCAAGGAACTAATGGCGATCTATTTCGCGGCCGGGCTCAACTGTGACAGAGAGTGCTGGAAAGAAGAACAGAGATGCCCGTCATGTTCAAAGATATCAAGGCTGGAACATCCGGATATTCATTTGATATATCCCATTCCGTATGGATCTATTGAGAAGTCGATGCCGGTAATTATTGAAAGCAGAAGAAAAAATTTTTTTAACAGGGGTGAATTTGGAAGAAAAGCCAGGAGTATCGGAATAGATCTTGTTCGAAGTGTGATAGAGAGCGCTTCGAAACATCCATTCGAGGGAAGAAAAACAATAATTATTCTTTTCGAAGCCCACCTGGCTACCAGAGAAGCCCAAAATGCCTTTTTGAAACTTCTTGAAGAACCGCCGGAATCAGTTGTTATTATATTAATTACGGAGCATTCAGGCAAACTGCTTCCAACAATAACCTCAAGATGCTACAAGGTCAGATTTAACTATTTGCCCATTTCTGCCGTAGAGTCTATTCTACGCGAAACCTTCAGCTTAAAAAAAGAAGAAGCAAAAGAAAGGGCAATTTTGTCGGAAGGCAATATCAGGCGCGCCGTAAGATATGGAGACGAAAGATTCAGGGCCGCTGAAAGGGGAGCGAAAAGAATAGTTTGCAAGGTTCTCGACCGGATGCCTAGTGATATTACAAATGAAGCCGGGATTCTGGCGAAAGAGTACGACCGGGAAGAATTGGAGATGATTCTTGAAGAGGTTGCAAGGATATTTAGGGTTATAATTAGAACTGAGCAAACAAACGGAGAAGTGCCCGAGTCGATTATGAATGAACTGGGGGAGGACCGAATAGCAATCGCCGGGCTTAGAAATTTCCCTGCGGATTTGGAAAAGATACTCTCGGCGGTTAACAATCTCAGAAAAAACGCTGATGTTGAGTTGACGCTTCTGCAACTCTTGCTTGATTTGGCGGGCGAGTGGTATTAAATTGATGCCGTATCCTTATTGTGTTTTATAGCCGCTATTACTGAAGTTTTGTCAAGGTGGCAACAAAGTTTTTTAACC
>JAUXHZ010000101.1 GCA_030621255.1 Candidatus Latescibacterota bacterium | reverse complement strand
GGTTAAAAGGGGCAGCTATGATAGTATATCTGCGGAAAGAGAGTTAAAGGGTGCGGATGCCAGAAACTTTAATGTATATGTCGGCGGCGAATATTTTAATGTTGAAGTTGAAGAGATCGGCGGGAAGGTTAAGTTTAAAGGGTTAGGGGAAACAGAACCGATAATAAAGAAGAAAACTAAACGATCCGGAAAGAAAAACGGGGTAACGCCGAAGGAAGCCGAACCGGTTTCAAAAGGGGGAGAATTTGTTCTGACCGCGCCTATGCCCGGAATGGTTCTGGAGTACAATGTAAAAGAAGGGGATAAAGTAAGTGTTGGCGATCTTCTATTGACTCTTGAAGCTATGAAGATGCGAAATAGTATTACAGCCAATGTAAACGGAGTTGTGAAATCAATCAGGATTCCTCCCGGAAATTCTGTCGAGAAGAATCAGGCGTTGTTAATAATTGTTCAATAAATGTAGAGGAGCTATTAATAGTTTTGATACATCGTCGAACCTTTAGGCTAAAATCTCATCCCATCCTAACGATTAAAGAGAGCGAAGAGATACCGTTTACATATAATGGTGAGCAAATGTCCGCCGTTAAGGGCGAAGTATTGTCTTCCGCTCTTTTCGCGAACGGCATCAGAGTATTCGGGCATCATAGTGTGGATGGGGCGCCTCAGGGTATCTTTTGCGCGAATGGGCAATGCAGCCAGTGCACCGTTCTTGTCGGCGGTGCATCGGTAAAGGCGTGCATGACCGTTGTTCAGCCTGGTATGTGGGTTACAAGTTGTGAAGGTGTTCCCGTTCTGCCAAGTGATGACGAAAGCCCCGAATTTTCCACTACGAAGGCGATTGAAACGGAAGTATTGATTATTGGAGGGGGCCCCGCCGGCATAAATGCCGCTATTGAACTTGGAAAGTTAGGCGTGAAAGTTTTACTTGTCGACGATAAAAAAGAACTTGGAGGGAAACTTACGCTTCAAACTCATCCATTCTTTGGTTCAACAAAGGATTGCTATGCCGGTGTTAGGGGGATTGACATAGCGAAAAAGATCACCGATGAATTAAACACACTTGAAAGTGTAACGGTATTTACTTCGACAATTGCAGTCGGAGTGTTTGAAGATAGAGTTGTAGGTTTATATAAAGATGGAAGGTATATTCTCGTACGTCAGAAGGCGGTTATAGTCTCATGCGGAGCAAGAGAGAAAGGCCTCGCCTTTCCGGGATGCGATTTGCCGGGAGTATATGGAGCCGGAGCTTTTCAGACATTACTTAATCGTGATTTAATATGTCCAACAGAAAGACTTTTCATAGTAGGCGGAGGTAATGTCGGCCTTATTGCCGGGTATCATGCTGTTCAGGCGGGCATAAAAGTTGTAGGGCTCGTTGAAGCGCTTCCATGGTGTGGGGGATACAAGGTGCATCTTGATAAACTGCGACGCCTCGGTGTATCGGTGAACACATCCCATACTGTAGTTGACGCAGGCGGATCAGAGCAGCTTGAAAGGATTACAATAGCAGAAATTGACGAAAATTTTAAGCCTCTGCCGGGCACCTTCAGAACTTATGAAATTGACACTCTTCTAATAGCTGTCGGACTGACGCCCGTAAACGAACTTTACCTGAAGCTGAAAGAGTTTGGAATTGAAGTTTTTACCTGCGGGGATTCAGAAGATATCTCGGAGGCATCGGCGGCAATCTTCAGTGGTAAAATAACCGGTAGAAGGGTAGCTCGTTTTCTAGGGAATAATATCAGTGTTCCGGAAGAATGGGATGAAACAGAAAGGCTGTTGCGCAGTAAACCGGGAAAGATAGTTGATTTTAAGCCTGAAAAATGTGATTTAGATATTTATCCGATTATTAGATGTGTTGAAGAAATACCATGCGACCCGTGTGTATATTCCTGTCCCGAGCACTCAATTAAATTGCAAGGTGATTCACTTATGGGGTTGCCGGTCTTCGACGGCAAATGTATCGGATGTATGAAATGCGTATCAGCTTGTCCCGCTCTTGCGATAACTCTGATACGGCCTTCCGAACGGAGTGGTGAGTCTATAGTCGTGATACCGTTTGAGCTTGACGAAGAACTGCTTGCAGAGGGAAAAGAAGTTGTAACTATGGGAATGGAAGGCGAGCCGGTAGGCAAAGGCAAGATAGTGAAGTGGCGAAGATCTCCAACTGATAAAAGACGTATTCTTGTTACACTTGAAGTGCCATCCAGAACAGCACACGATGCGGCCGGCATCCGGATTTTCGAAGCTGAAAAAGTTAAGCCGGTTAGTGAGGAGAAAGAGTATCTGAATGATGATATGATAATCTGCAGGTGTGAGAGGGTTACCGCGGGTGAGATAAAAAAAGAAATATTAAACGGAGTTCGTGATATGAATATTCTTAAGGCGATTCTCCGGACCGGGATGGGGTCATGCGGCGGCAAGACATGCACCGATCTTATTTTGCGGTTATATCACGAATGCGGGGTTGATCTTTCACAGGTTACGCTTCCTGCCGGCAGACCCTTTGTCGCTGAAGTTCCACTTTCTACTTTTGCCGGACTGGAAGCGGGTGAGAGAAATGACGAGGAATAGTTTCGACGCGATAATTATTGGAGCGGGAAGCGTCGGGTGTCCAACGGCATATTATCTCAGTCTAGAAGATTTGAAAGTACTGGTTCTCGACGGCGAGCATTCCCAGGGGCAGGGACAGAACAAGGCGGCTATCGGAGGGGTGAGAGCTACTCATTCCGATCCCGCTAAAATATCACTTTGTCTTCAGAGTATCGATCTTTTTTCAAACTGGGAAAAGAAATATGGAACAGATATTGGCTGGAAAGGGGGGGGGTATTGTTATCCAGTATATAGAGAGAAGGATGAAGAGATTTTAAAAGGCCTTCTCTCGATTCAGAAGAACTACGGACTTGAAATAGACTGGGTGCCTCCCGATAAGATAAAAAGATTGATACCGGGTATCAACCCGGATCGGCTTCGCGGCGGTACATACGCTCCCGGAGACGGCCAGGTTTCTCCGCTAATCGTCTCATCTGCCTTTTGGAAGGAAAGCAGAAAAAGGGGGGCAGAATTCAGGTTTAACGAAAAGGTTTCCGGATTAATTATAAAGAGCGGCAGGATCGAAGGAGTAAAGACGAATAATGGAACTTATTACTCGGATGTGGTTATAAATGCCGCCGGATCAGGTGCGGGAAATATTGGAAATATGGCCGACATTGATATTCCCGTCGTTTCCAACAGCCATGAAGCCGGCATTACTTCTCCTGTTGAACAATTTCTTGAGCCTCTTGTCGTAGATATAAGGCCGGGGCATGATGGGAAAACGGCCAACTTCTATTTTGGACAGAATGATCTCGGCCAGATCATATTCTGCTACACTCCGGCAGAACCTTTTATCGGTGAAAAAAGATCGGTAACTTCTGAATTTATGCCGGTCATTTCCCGTAGATTGATAGAGCTTCTTCCAAGGCTTAAAAATAGTATGGTTCGGCGGGTTTGGAGAGGGCTTTACCCAATGACTCCCGATGGAATTATTATCCTGGATCAGGTTAGAGAAGTCAGGGGGTTCTACCTGGCGGTAGGGATGTGCGGACAGGGTTTTATGCTTGGCCCGGGAGTTGCCCGAAACATTACCTCTCTTATAATTAATGGTAAACCGGAGATCGAAGAGAAAGTATTCGATTCCCTGAGTTTTTATCGCAATTTTTATTCGAAGCGGTCTGAAACTCTAAAATAGGATTAATTTTCACTTCAGAAAAATCTTTTTGAAAAGAAGCCCTAAGCTAATATATTGAATTATTCAGAAAGCTCCTTTACTCTGAAATATTATGGAGCTGGTGTAGCTCAGCTGGTAGAGCAACGCATTCGTAATGCGTAGGTCACCGGTTCGACTCCGGTCACCAGCTCCAATTAATAGCGGGAATTAATATTGTGGCCCCCTATTAAATTGTTCCTCTGCTAATTCCAAAAAGGGTAGTGACAACGAGGGGGACATTATGTATACTCGCCGCAAGTGTCAAAGAATAATAATTATTTTATCAGGATTGTTGCTGTAAAACCGAGGTTGCTGGAGGTTTATTGATGGATGAAAAAATCACGAAAGAGGAACTTCTTGCCAGGGCAAATAAACCCGGTGAAGAAGCTATGCGGCTTCACCCCTTTTATAAAGGGAAAATTGGCGTAATGCCCAAGGCATGCATACGTAACATTGATGATTTTGCTATCTGGTATACGCCCGGGGTTGCCAAGCCCTGTCTTGATATAAGGGATAATCCCGAAATGTCATTTGAACATACAAATAAGGGGAATATGATAGCGGTTGTTTCTGATGGTACAAGAGTATTGGGGCTTGGTGATATCGGCCCTGCTGCCGCAATGCCGGTCATGGAAGGGAAAGCCCTTTTGTTTAAGTATCTCGGTGGAGTTGATGCTGTTCCAATCTGTCTTGATACAAAAGATCCGGATAAACTGATAGAGGTTGTCAAATTACTCCAGCCTTCATACGGCGGGATCAACCTCGAGGATATTGCTCAGCCTAAGTGTTTCAGAGTCCTCGATACATTAAGGGCGGAATGTGAAATACCCGTCTGGCATGATGATCAGCAGGGAACAGCGGCTGTCACAGTCGCAGGTTTGATAAATGCTCTTAAGATAGTTGACAAAGATATTTCAAGCGTGAAAGTGGCTATGATCGGTGCGGGAAGCGCGAATATCTGTATCGCGAAAATGATTATAGTTGCCGGTGTTACCCCTGAAAATATAATTATGTGTGACAGCAAGGGTATCCTTCATGAAAGCCGGGAAGCGGAGTTGAGTGTAAAGTATAAGGAGAAATGGGAAATAACTCAGAAAACAAATGGTGAAGGGAAGACAGGCGGGATACCGGAGGCGATGAAAGATGCCGATGTTTTGATAGCGTTGTCAAAGGTCGGGCCGGACACGATAAAAAAGGAATGGGTTACCGCTATGGCGGATGACGCGATTGTGTTTGTCTGCGCAAATCCCATTCCGGAAATATGGCCTTGGGAGGCAAAGGAGGCGGGGGCGAGAATTGTAGCTACCGGAAGAAGTGATTTTCCGAATCAGGTAAATAACTCACTTGGGTTCCCCGGAATTTTCAGGGGTACTCTTGATGTAATGGCAAAAACAATAACAGACGAGATGTGTATTGCCGCGGCCCGGGAACTGGCCAAATGCGCGGAAGATAAAGGGATGCACGAGGATTACCTCCTTCCTACTATGGATGAATGGGAGGTTTTTCCAAGGGAGGCGGCCGCTGTCGGGAGAAAGGCGATAGAACAGGGTGTCGCGCGTCTTGATCTTACGCATGAGGAAATTTATGATAAGGCGGAAAAAACTATCAG